>NZ_VXKO01000004.1:0-118545 GCF_008711475.1 Francisella sp. SYW-2
CATTACCTAATGATTCTTCTAAACCTAAAAAGAAAAAATCCATAACTACTAAAAATATAAATATCTACGATATCTATATTTTACAAAAGTTCATAAGTTTAATGAAAGATTAAATCAACAGTCTTTCTAAGTTTAAGTAATGTTTCTAACTTTTGAGTTTTGAAAAACTATTTACTATAAATTCGCTTAGCATTCTTATTCTATATGGCTGAAACTGCTTCGAAGGATGTACTATACTTATCATGTTTTCAGGTTTATCATTTTTATTGAGTGTTACTCTATATTTTGGTAGAACCTGTACCAATGTTCCTGATTCTAAATCTTGCTTAACATCCCAATATGATTTTTCACTTATCCCATTTCCATTAATACACATTTGTCTGCTTATATAACCATTATTAACTATGTAAGATGGTTTTATGTTAACTTCATATTTGTTATTTTCCTGATCAATTAGGTACAATTTTTTGATTGTGTTAGAGTTTATTTTTAGTGTTATGAAATCATAGTTATCTAACATATTTATATCATTGATGTTAGATATATTCATCTTCTGTAGATACTCGGGGCTGGCACATAACATTCTATAGTTATCGACGAGCTTTTTTGCAATAAAGTTACTATCTGGTAGATTGCCATATCTAATTGCTATATCAAAAGGGAATTGATTGTAGGAAATTACATCATCAGTTAGATTTATATCGTATTGGATGTTGGGGTTTTTTTCTTTGAACTCATCTAAAATTGGTAGGATTATCTGTTTACCTAAGTCAAAAGGAATCGTTATCTTAATAATGCCTTCCGCAGTATTCTCATTATTTTGAATATCTTCTTGTAAGTTTTCTAATTGTTCTAGCAACTTAATAGCAGTAATGTAAAGCTTTTCTCCTGCTTTAGTAGGTTCTATTTTCCTTGTGGTTCTTATTAGAAGTTTAGTTTGGTAATACTCTTCAAGGGCATTAATTTTATTGCTAATACTAGCGGGGGATAAATAAAACTCTCGTCCAGCAGCAGATAAGTTACCGTAGTTGATAGCAGCTACGAATAATTTGAGCTCATATAACATTTTCATCTTTTAGATTTTCTAAAAAGTTATTTGATATTTTTGTATATTATCATTTAAAAAGTTAAAAGTATAATTGGTGGCAAGTAATAAAGATTTAAATTTATAAGGATAAGATTATGAAAAAAGGTTTAATTCCACTGATGTTGGGTGGTCTTGCGATAGGGATGACAGAATTTATCATGATGGGAATACTTCCTCAGGTAGCAGGGTATTTTAATGTGAGTATTCCAGAGGCAGGACACTTGATAAGTATATATGCATTAGGAGTTGTAGTTGGAGCACCATTATTAATATTTTTCTCATCAAGATATAGCCCTAAAAAGTTACTTATAGTGATAAGTATTATGCTGGCATTATTTAATGGTTTATCAATATTTGCGACAAATTATGAGTTCCTAATGGTTGCAAGATTTTTATCTGGTTTACCTCATGGTGCCTTTTTTGGCGTTGGTTCTGTAGTTGCTATGCGTATAGCTGATCCAGGTAAAGAATCACAAGCTATAGCTTTGATGTTTGCTGGATTAACTGTAGCTAATCTTCTGGGTATTCCTTTGACAACATCTTTAGCACTGATGGTAGGATGGCAAATAGCATTTGTGATAGTTGCTTTGATAGGTATTATGACAGTTGTTACGGTGTTGTTGTTTATTCCAAATCTAGAGCTAGAAAAATCTAAGGACTCTACCAGTACATCAGATAAACATATATTATTAAAATCTAATAGCTGGTTAGCTTTAGGAGTAGTTTCTTTAGGTTTTGCTGGATTGTTTGCTTGGTATAGTTATATATCTCCATTAATGATAAATGTAACAGAGCTTTCAAATACAACTATTCCGTATATATTATTCTTAGCTGGTTTAGGAATGTTTTTTGGGAACCTATATGGTGGTAAATTAACTGATAAAGTTGGAGCAATAAATGCTACAGTTGTTACTTTAGTTGGTCTTGTATTAGCGTTATTATTGATGTATCTAACAGCTAATTTTAAAATTTTTGCAATAGTCATAAGTTTTGGATTAGGATTCTTTGCATTTGCTCTAGTTCCAGCTGTCCAAACCTTAGTGATAGAAGTTTTCAAAGGGTCTGAAATGTTAGGCTCTACGCTAAGTATCGCAGGATTTAACATTGCTAATGCAATAGGTGCTTTTGCTGGAGGTCTACCAATTGCTTATGGTTTTTCATACTCAAGTAGTGTAATTGCAGGTATGATAGTTTCTATATTAGGAGTGTTAATGATATTTATGCTTAAATATAGGTTATCAATGGCTACTCAAAGTGCTTAGAATATAGTTTAAATTTAATTTTTAAGTTTTGATTTTATTGCAGTCATCTCATCAATCTGACTAACTTTGATTTCTAGGGCGGAAGCTGGGAATGCTGTAGAGTCAATATCTCGTAAAATTTTTTTAGAAGCAGAGCAGTGAATATTTGTTACTTTTGTAGTTTCTAGTATCTCTTTTACATTAGTTGAGTTAATTCCACCACCCGGCATAATTTGAATTTGGCTTCCAAACTTTTCTTGTAGATTTTTTATAATTTCTAAACCTTGTATTACATTTGGTTTAGCTCCAGATGTTAGGATTCTATCAAAGCCAAGCTCAATAATTTCTTGCGTAACTGTGTATATATCTGTTGTTAAATCAACTGCTCTATGAAATGTTAGTTCTTTTTCGGCTTGTTTTGCCAGCTTGATAAATGGCTTTAGAAACTCTTTATCTATTTTATTTTCTTTAGTCAAAGCACCAATGACAATACCATCAACACCAAGCTCTAGCATCAGTTTACAATCAGTAAGCATAATTTGCTGGTCTATCTTATCGTAATAAAAATCACCAGTACGATGGCGAACCATAGCCTGTAATGAACCTATAAAATTCTCTTTGGCAAATTTGACTAAACTAGGCGAGGGTGTAAGTCCTTCTACTCCAAGAGCGGAGCATAGTTCTAATCTATCAGCGCCAGCTTTTTGGGCATTGAGTATTGATTGATAGTTATCTATACAGATTTCTAGGGTTGTCATGGATGAGCAGATTATCTAACTTTGATTTATCATATTATAACATTAGTTTTATGTTGGTTTCGCTACTAACCACTAATGAGTAACCCTTTATTAATCATAATTCATAGTCTTCAATTTGTTTTAGAGTTGGTATAATTGTTTGTAATAAAATTAATTTTATAGAGTTTTTATGAGTCAACTATTTATCGTTTATCTTGGCGGGAGCGCACCCAAAGCAAATATCGAGTTACATGATGTACAGTTTGTAATAGGTAATATTATCGAAGATACCTATGAGCAACTTAGACAAAATTGGTTTGGCACGGTCAAAGGATTGCATTTGGATAGTTATAAAGCTCTCAAAGGTGCAGATGGTTATCAAATATCTATCCAAGATAGACCTCAAAACTTTAATAAAAAGTTATATTTTGTCAATCTTGGTGGCTATGATGAATCTAAGCTAAATGAGCTACATGAGTTTGCTTTATTTGTTGCTGCAGATAAAACAGAAGCAAAAGAAAAAGCAAAGCAGAGTCTACTAAAAAACTCTTTACATCAGCATAAAGATAATCTTATGGAAGTTGATGATTGTTTAGAGCTTAGCTCTATTGATGGTAAGTATATCCACTTAACTCTAAGTGATGAAGTGTATGATTTAAAACCTGATTGGTTTGGATATAGGGTAATTGGGTAATGCTATGGATAGTTCAATAATTTCATTAATTAATTCAGCTGTAGCACTAATTATTTCAGTTATAGCTCTAATATATACAGTTAAAACGTATTTACTTAAATCAGGTACAAAAATTAGAGGGTCTTATGGAACATGTTCAAGTATTGCATGTGAAGATGAATATGTTTCTAGAGTTACATTAGAGAATCTCAAAGACAAATCAACGGTAATATTTAAAATATATTTACTAATAGGACATAATTATTTTGTAGAAATTGATGATTTTGGAGATGCACCACTTATACTTAAACCATTTGAAGCCTTTAATAAAGAATATGGGCATATCGATTTATATAGTGTGAGCATGAGGAAGATTGATCTAAATAAACTTTTTAGAAATGATAATGTAAAAAAAAGAATAGTTATTTCGACTTCAAGAGGGAAGTATGTGATTAAAGATCATGTTAGGTACTGGGATCCAATAGTTGATTTCTTTAAAAATTATTCTACAGCTATTATAAATATTAGAAGAACAGTTTATAAAAACAAAAGTTACGGGGGTAATGTTCTATATATTGTTGATATGGAAACAAAAAATGGAGAACAAATTATACCAATATATCCAGGAGATCATGAGCTTGCAAAGTTTAATGAATTTCAGCTTACAAAAGATTGCTTAGAATCTAAAAAAAATTTGGAACTATTTTTTAATAATCTAAAAAAATCAAAAGCTATTTCTTTTGAAAATATAAATATACTTGATATGAAAGATAATCTTGAAAAAAAGTATAAGCTTGAGTATCAGCAAGAACCAATAGTTGCTAAGCCATATAGCTATTATAAATATAAAATATTAGGTTGGTTGTTAACAAAGTATGAAGATCGTTTGCTTAGAGAAAAGAATAAAAAATATAGAAAAGAGAAGTCTTAAAAACATGATTTGATTGAAGAGCGCTTTAAATGTTGAATAAGCTACAAAATCAGCCTTGCTTGTTTTTTAATAGGCTCAAGCATATTATCAGTCCAAATCCAGTAATAAACTGGTTCGCTACCTTTAAAGCTTGCCACATAGTGATTGTCTTGACTATCAATAGCATGAATTGTTAGCTCATCTAAATATCCAGTTTTAAGATGGCGTAAATCTTTAGCAGCTTCTAACACAGCATCTTTTACAGACATCCCCATTTTTATATATAAAACTACAGATCTTGCAGTACCACAACGAATAGCCATCTCACCAGTATGTGTACAAGCACAAGCACCATATCTAGAGTCGGCATACGAGCCAGCACCAATAATTGGGCTATCACCTAACCTACCAGGATAACGCCAGCCCCAGCCAGAAGTGCTTGTAGCAGATGAGATAGTGTTATTATGGTCTTTTGATAGATAGACTGTAGTATCAAATATTTTTTCAGGATCAACAGCAAATTTACTTAGTTCTATCAGCGGAATATTTGGAAACTTAGCTTTTTGCTCAGCAGTTAAATGTTTATCTAAATGTTCTAACCAAACTTTTTTAATATCTGGTAATAAGTTATCGATTTTAGTAGCATTAATTTCATTAGCAAATCGATTTGCTCCTTCAGCAACTAATATCTCATGATGTAATCTTTGCATAACTTCATGAGCAACCTCGACAGCATTAGCATAACCTTTTAGAGCACCGATAGAGCCTGTACGCAGATCATCACCATCCATTACAGAAGCATCTAGAGTTACATTGCCCAAAATATCAGGCCAAGAGCCTCTACCTACAGTTTTGATAGTAGTATCATTCTCTACAAGTTTAATACCTTCAATTATAGATCTGAGACCATTTTCTTTATTTTTAAGTCGTTTGAAAGCTTCAGGTACGCCACTACGACCTTCATCATTTGCAATTAGAATCATCTTTATATCCTAAGTTTAGTAAGTTTTTTTAATACTGGAGTTAATGCAAATAATATAACAGCCATAATAATTGCTGCAATAAAAAGTTTAAAATATCCTGATGCAAAACTATTTGCAGGAGTGTTTTTATCTACAGCAATATGTGAACTAATTACACCACCAAAGAATCCAGCATAAGCACTAATTGTCCACCATACACCCATCATTGTTGATTTTAGATGCTCAGGAGCAAGGCGAGTGACTAAGGCTAATCCAACAGGTGAAATGCACAGCTCACCAAATACAAGCATTAGATAGCATAGTAATAACCATATTACATTAGCATGACCTGACTGAGCTGCTATTGATCCAGCTATGCTTAAGAATAAGAAACATAACGCAAGAAATACTAAGCTAAATACAAATTTTAACTCATCAGAAGGTTCTATGTTACGTTGACTTAGTTTCTGCCATAAAACACCAAAAAAAGGGGTAATTATAACTAATAAAGTCAGTTGTGTTGCCATAACAGTAGTAACAGGCATATTAAAACCTAAGATATTAAGTTCAATATTATGCTTGATAAATATAGGAATACTAATAGAAGTTTGGTTACTCAGTGACCAGTAAAAAAGCATAAATATTGATAGTATTAAAAGAATAGCAATATTAGTCTTTTGATTACTTCCAAGAGATTTCCAAAGAGATATTAGATAAATCAACAGAACAATTCCAGATAATGAAATAATTATCATTGATTGAGTCGGGTGAGCTATTAAATAAGCAAAAATACATGCTGAAAAAATCACAAATAATATAATTGCTTGCCAAACATTTAATCCCAAGAAAAGTTTTCTTTGCATAACTTCATAGTTTGGCGCATCACAGCTTTTGGGGAAATGCTTTTTACCTGATTCAAAAAATATTAACCCGAGAGCCATTCCAAAAGCGGCTAAACTAAAACCATAATGCCAACCAATTTTCTCACCGACAAAACCAACTATAAAAGTTGCTAATACAGAACCAAAGTTTATACCTGTATAAAAGTAGGCAAAGCCACTATTTCGTAGAGACTCTCTATCATCATAGAGTCTACCAACCATTGTAGAGACATTTGACTTGAAAAAACCTGTGCCAGCAGAAATACAACCTAACCCTAAAAATAATGCAGTATCACTAGATCCAGATAGTGCCATAATTATATGACCAGTCATAATTGAGACACCACCAATCAGCACACAACGCCTGTAGCCAATAATTCTATCTGCTAAAATCCCACCAACAGCGGTAGTGATATATAGATATGTTACATAGCTACCAAAAACTAGAGCAGCATTAGCATCTGTGAAATCTAATCGCTGAGTCATGTATAAAATTAAAATAGCTGATAATCCGTAAAAGCTGAAGCGTTCCCACATTTCTGCGAAAAATAAGAATTTGAGTCCTTGAGGATGCCTAAGATGTTCCATTTTTGATTTTATTAAAATATAGGGTAAATTCATTTTAACTAAACACTAAATATAAATCATTAATAAGCTATTGCTAAATGTACTTTTAATAGCTAAAAAGTCTTAGTAGCTATTGATATCTAATGTATATTGAATATAATTTCCGCTCTTATATAAATTAATAACCCAAGGTAAATAAGTATGTCATTCAAAGGTTCATGTCTTTGTAATTCTGTTAAATTTGAAATTGATGGTAGTTTTGAAAATTTCTTTCTGTGTCATTGTGAGCATTGTCGTAAAGATACAGGTTCAGCTCATGCAGCTAATTTGTTTTCATCAAATGCAAAATTAAATTGGCAATCTGGTCAAGAATTAGTCAAAAAATATAAACTACCTGCATCACATCATACAAAAAGTTTTTGTAGTGAATGTGGTTCAGCATTACCTTTTGAGCAATCAGAATTTAATTTAGTAGTAGTGCCTGCTGGTAGTCTAGATGATAAAGTAGATATTAAGCCGACAGCTAATATATTTATGGCTAGTAAAGCTAATTGGGATGAAAATTTAGCATCAGCTCATAGTTTTGATGCTTTTCCAATGCCTTAAAGAATAATATTACTTACTATTTTTCATAAGTTTTTCTATACCAACGAATGTAACATTAAATATTACAGGTCCAAGAAATATTCCTATAAAACCAAAAGCTTGGATTCCTCCTAGTATACCTATCAATGAGGCAGCAAAACTAAGTTGTACTTGTTTATTGATAATTTTGGGTTGCATAATATTGTCTGTGAAAATATTTAAAGCAAAACCAACTACTAGTATGATAATAGCTTTAGTAGCACCATATACTACAAATACACTGGCTCCGATGAGTATATAAACAATGCCAACCATAAATGGGATCATAGATGCAATAGCTACGGTAAATGCAAGTAAAATAGGTGTTGGCATACCTGTTAGTAAAAATACTATAGCCATAACAGTACCAACAAGTGATGCGGTTAGAAAAATTGCTAAACTTACTCTACGAGTTGTAATAATTGCTGTAGATATGAAACTATCGCTATCATCAAAGTCCTTAAGTACTACTTTTTTTGCAAATTTTTCTAAAGTAGAGCTACTAACTAGGAATTGATATACCAGTAAAAGTGTAATTAAAAAATCTGTTATAAAACTTATAGATGTTGAGCCTACGTATCTAACTTTAGGTAATATTTGACCTAAATTGGAGATTATGGTGTCACTATCATCGTTAATTGCCTTTATTAGTTTGTCAAAATGTTCTTGAAGGATATTTCCTATGTAAGGAATTTTACCTATAGAATCACCAAGCGTAGCAAAAGTTTGTGAGAGTGTTTCTGGATGTTGTAAGTATGAAACAATCTCTGAGATAGCATAGTATAGAACAATTAATATAGGAATAAAAACACACAGAAGAATTCCCATAACTAATAGGAAACTACTTCTATGTTTACCAATATGTTGCTCTAAGTACTCTTGAAGGGGAGCCAGTATTATTGCCAAAAGTCCTGCAAAAAGAATAGAGTAAACAAAAGGGTATAAAACCCACATTACTAAAGCACCAATAATGCAAATAATAGATAGTTTTTTAATAGTTTGTAGTGACATTTTATTTATAGTTGTAGTAATAATTAGAATAAAGAATAGCAATATGTTTAAGTTTTATAAACTGCTCTATAAGCTTAATTCATAAAACTTACAACTATTTAAGTTGATTCTAAAGTTTAACAAGATTGATTTATCAATGTTTAGAAGCATTTCGAGAGATTTTACCATTGCTCAATATTTCCTTGAGCATCTAAAAATTTTCCAGAATCTTTATGATGAAGATTCTCAATAAGATTCGTCATTGTTTGGATGCTATCACTAATTTCCATAGTAGCATTATCTCCACCCATCTTAGTTTTAACCCAACCAGGTCGAAGACTTATGGTAATTATCTCTGGGCACTCAGCAGCAAATGTTTTTGTTAACATATTTAGAGCTGCTTTTGATATGCGGTATGAATAACCAAAACCAGCTTTTGTTTGCTCTATAGAGCCAGCTTGACTAGCCATATTGATAATTATTGGATTAGCAGATTTTAGCAGATTCTTTTTGAAATTATGAATAAGATAAAAAGCTCCTAAACAGTTCGTTTGAAAAGCATTATTTATCCAGTTTGGATTAGTCTCAGAAATACTAAATTTTTGATGGTTCTCAGGGTAAATACCGGCATTGTTTATTAATATATCAATAACAATACTTTTATACTTCTGAAATAATTGTTTTTGGTCTGTAGGACTACTAACATCAAGTTTTTCTATAATAAGTTTTTGATATTTCTTAGAAAGTTCTTTTAGGTCATTTGCTTTAGATGGATCACGGCAAGTTGCAATTACATTAAAGTTTTTTGCTAAATAGTGTTCAACGAAACCTAGCCCAATTCCTCTATTCGCGCCCGTAATTAAAATATTTTTTTGCATTATTTTAGTACTTATATATTTGGTTTTATATTATATGACAATTAGTTTTGGCATCACTAATTAAACTCTTTGCGGTACTTTTAGGTAGTTCAACAGCTCCTACTCCTGCGCCTAAAATAGCTCCTAAAATAACAGCCCCACCTATTTGGAATGGTTGTATAAATGAGTTTTTACTTAAGCCACCACTATCAAACATCATTGGAGACATCATGGCTCCGCCAACCATTCCTCCTAATAAACCTACAGGTACCATTAGAATAGTTCCTACTCCTATACCTATTGCTGAGATAGGTGTCATAAGGATAGTAGATAGCGTGCCACATTCTTTGTTTTGTTTATAACTTTCGCTTTTTAATGTTCCTGGTGCTACAGAATTTATATTTTTATCTTCTGATAAACAATATCCCATGCTGGTAGTTAGGAGTAATGTTGTAAGACTAAAAAATAAGATTACTTTTTTAAACATAATTTCATTAGTAAGTTAATAACTTATATTAAGTTATATTATCACTTTAAATTAGATTTTTGAAAATTATGAAATTGAAATATAAATAAAGAAAAAATATTTAGAAAATAAGAATTACCAACCAGTAACTTCTTTAAGTTTAGAACCTAACTCTGCAGGTGATCTAGTATAAGCGATACCAGCAGCTTCAAATGCAGCGAATTTTTCATCAGCAGTACCTTTACCACCAGAGATGATAGCACCAGCATGACCCATACGCTTACCTGGAGGAGCTGTAACACCAGCAATATATCCAATAACTGGCTTAGTAACATTGTGTTTAATGTATTCAGCAGCTTCTTCTTCAGCTGTACCACCAATTTCACCGATTAGGATGATAGCTTCTGTTTGAGGATCGTTTTCTAGAAGTTTTAAAGCTTCGATTTGGTTCATACCAGGGATTGGGTCACCACCTATACCGATACAAGTAGACTGACCAAAGCCTAATTTAGTAGTTTGAGCAACTGCTTCATAAGTTAAAGTACCAGAACGAGAGATGATTCCAACTCTACCAGGTTGATGAATATGACCAGGCATAATACCAATTTTACATTGACCTGGAGTGATAACGCCAGGACAGTTAGGACCAACTACTTGTACATCTTTACCTTTTAAGTACTCTTTAACTACTAGCATATCTAGAGTTGGAACACCTTCAGTGATGATTACAACTAGTTTAACACCCGAATCGATTGCTTCGATAGCAGAGTCTTTTACAAATGGAGCCGGTACATAGATTACAGATGCATCGGCACCAGTAGCTGCAACAGCTTCAGCCATTGTGTTGAAAACTGGTCTATCTAGGTGAGTAGTACCACCTTTGCCAGGAGTTACACCACCTACGATGTTTGTACCATAAGCAATAGCTTGCTCTGAGTGGAAAGTACCGTTTTTACCAGTAAAACCTTGTACTAAAACTTTTGTATTTTTATCAACTAATACGCTCATTATTTAATATCCTTTTAACTGTTTTAATTTATTAACCTAGTGATTTTACAACTTTATCAGCAGCATCAGCTAAACCATCAGCAGGTATTAGTTTTAAACCTGAATCAGATAGGATTTTAGCACCTTTTTCTGCATTGTTACCTTCTAGACGAACAACTACTGGTACAGTTACGTTTACTTCTTTAACAGCTTCGATAATTGCTTCTGCGATCATATCACAACGAACAATACCACCGAAGATGTTAATTAAAACAGCTTTTACATTCTCATCATCTAGGATTAGTTTGAAAGCTTCGATTACTCTTTCTTTAGTAGCTCCACCACCAACATCTAGGAAGTTAGCAGGCTTACCACCATATAGTTGAATGATATCCATAGTAGCCATCGCTAGACCAGCACCGTTTACCATACAACCGATGTTACCTTCAAGAGCTACGTAGTTTAGCTCATGCTCAGAAGCTTTAAGTTCTTTAGCATTTTCTTGAGATTTGTCTCTTAGAGCTAATAATTTAGGGTGTCTGTAAAGAGCATTTGAATCAAGGTTAATTTTACCATCAACACAAACGATTTCACCGTTTTCTCTAACTGCAAGAGGGTTGATTTCAAATAAAGCAAAATCACACTCAACAAATGCTTTGTAAGCACCTAGCATAGTTTTAACGAAATCATTGATTTGCTTGCCTTCAAGACCAAGTTTGAAAGCTACTTCACGAGCTTGAAATGGTTGAAGACCAACTAAGGGATCTACTTCTACTTTAAGGATTTTCTCTGGAGTATTGTGAGCTACTTCTTCAATATCTACACCGCCTTCAGTTGAAGCCATGAATGTTACTTTACGGCTAGATCTATCAACTACAGCACCAAGATATAACTCACGAGTAACAGGGTATACATCTTCAAATACACCTACAGAATTAACTGGCTGACCTTCAGCATCAGTTTGGAAAGTAACAAGGTTTGTACCGATTAGGCTCTCTGCTACTTCACGAGCTTCTTGAGATGATTTAACAACTTTTACACCACCAGCTTTACCACGACCACCAGCATGTACCTGAGCTTTAACCACAGCAAATTTACCACCAAGTTGGTCAAATGCTTGAGCAGCTTCATTTGGGTTATGAGCTACGATACCTTTTTGAACTTTTAGACCATAGCTTTCTAAAAGATCTTTAGCTTGATATTCATGTAAGTTCATTGATTTTCTTCCTTATTTGATCGTTTGACGAAAATTTTTGTTAAATAACATCTCAAATAATAACTCATTTACGCTATTTTTTCTAATAAAAAACATAATTTAGATTTAAAGATTTAGATATATGAAAACTCTTTAGGTAGTGTATGTTATGGAGTGCTGAATATCATTGATTTTATTGTCTATAAATATTTCGTTCATGGTGTTGTTACATTTTACTTAAAGTAAGTAATAATTTACTAAAACTCTCGAATGCTGAAAGATTAGTCCTAAAAAAGTCGTTAATAAAATGCAATTATAGTAATATTATTTGGTAAATTTAAAAATAAAATAAGGTGATTGGGAATGTTTGATTACATATTTAATAAAATTAAATCGACTATTTTTTCTAAACTCACGCCTGCACAATTGTTAATTACATCAGTATTAGCGTTTGTGTTTGGTTTTATTCCAGGAGTCTCATACTCTCCATTACTCTTTGTAGCAGTAATAACATTGGTGATAATTCTTAGAATAAATATTGGTGTGTTTGTATTTATTGCGATTATTGCAAAAGCACTTTCATTTTTGCTTGAGATTGTTAGTTTCTCATTCGGACAATTCTTGCTAGATGGTTTTACACAACCTATTTTCAAGGCTATGGTTAATACGCCAGTCTTAGCCTATGCTGGATTTGATTATTATCTCGTCGCAGGAGGGTTTGTTCTAGCAATAATCTTAGGTGTTATATTTGGCCTTATTATCGCAAAGATATACAAAAAGATAATTGCAAAAATGTCATCTATTCAGTCAGGTACAGAACTATATAACAAAATCACTAAGAATTTTTTTGTTAAGATAGCTAGTTGGATCTTCTTGGGTAAGAATATTGCAAAAGTTGACTGGGTTGAAATGCAAAATCGTAAGTTTAGACAGCCATTTAGATTAACAGGAATTGTTCTTGTAGCTTTAATTATTGCGGCTTTGATATATTCTCCTAAGCTTTTAGAAACATCAATGGTATCAAATATCATTAAGCAACAGTTGACTAAAGCAAATGGAGCAACAGTTGACTATCAGTCTTTAAGTTTAGATTTTACAAATGCAAGCCTTGATATTAAAGGCTTAGGCGTAGCAGATCCAAAAAATCTTGATAAGGATAGATTCTATGCTGAGAATGTGAATGCGAGTCTAAATATTTCAAATTTACTTACTAGACAGTTAACATTAAGAAATGTTTTGGTTACTGGTGTATCTTTAGATAAACAAAGAGCTAAGAAAGCTAGTTTATATATCAATACTAAAGCAACATCTAAAGATGATGCTAGCATGAATTCAGAAGAGTTTAAGAAGAAAGCTATAGAAAGTATTGGTAAGGCAAGTCAAAATTTACAACAAGTAGATCTTCAAAAGTTAGAAGCTAATGCAAAGCGAACTAAAGAAGTTGCTGATGGTATTAAGCAAGCAGCAGAGTTCTTATCAAACTTTAGTTCTAGTAATGATGATGCAACTGGTACTAAACAGACAGAATCAATTACACCGAAGCAACAAGCTAAAGTATATGGTTATGCGAATGTAAAAAATGAAATGCTTCGTGATAAGTATCCTAGTTTTGTAATTCAAAATATTGATATAAAAGGTTATCAAAATGCAGGTACTACATACGATGCTAATATAACTAATATATCAACAAACCCTGTGCTATTAGGTCAGCCAACAGCAATTAATGTTAAATCTGTGAATAATAGTGATGTTGATGTTAGCGTAGTTGTTTCAAATAAGCTAAATGTTGATAATACTGTCAAGTTTAATTTGCAAAATGTAGCTGGGAATGCAATTAAAGGTTTGAATATTCAAGGGGTTAATATAAATGCTAATAGCTTAACAATATCTGGTCAAGGAACTTGGCAGTTTAGTGGAGTAAAAAATATAATGTTCAATATTCCTTTGCAGCTAAAATTTGATATTGTGAGTGTTAGCCTTAACCAGTTTACTCAGAAAATACCTAGCTTAACATTAAACGGTGTTATCACTGGTGATTTGAATAAACTCAACTTTAGTGTTGATGCATCTTCTTTGAAGAGTCTATTGAATGTCGATACAGTCAAAAATGTTGCTAGCCAAGTTGCTAAGCAAGCAGGTTTAGATAAGAAAGCACAACAAGTTATTAATAATACTAAAATTAATGGTAAGTCTATCCAAGATTTAAATGCAAATGACATCAAAAAGATCAATAAAAAAGATGTTCAAAATATAGCTTCTCAGTTTGGGATCAAAATTAATTAAATCAAAAAATTCCACTAAGTAGCCCATATGTTTAAAAGAAGTGTTCAACTTACAAATAATTGTTCGTTAGGTTTTTGGGAGAATTGATTGAGACGTTAGCTATAGCTGTAGTATTTTTTATCAAAGGCCTTTGGCACTTAAAATATTGCTCTTAGGCTTTTCTTTATGGTACAAAATTTTTACTTTAGTGACTTCATTGTATTTTACAGATATAGGCTTTTTTAGCTCATCCGCATAATAGATATACTTTACATGCTCAAATTGTGAACATATAAGTGTATATGGAGTTCCTTCAATACTTGCAGGCAGTTTTATGGTTTGAGTGTTTGTTATAGAATTCGAATTAGTAACATCTATGTTTTTTTCTATAAGAGGAGTGTGACTATTTTTCGATATTATCTTGACTGATGATGGGCCTTATGATGAATCGAAATTTGATCAAGTGAATATAGCTATGGGGGCATATTCTTAGATTTGTTTACTCAAATACTTCTAGGGCTTTCAGGAAAGTATCTACATTAGCATCTTTTTTGGTTGCATTTTCACTTAAATAGCGACGGAAGACTTTGGCATTAGGTAAACCATTGAATAAGTTCAATGTATGCTTTGTTATATTATTAAGCTTCATATTAGGATCATTGTCTAGCTTGATTTTTATATAATCAGCCATCTTGTAGGCTACCTCAAGTGGGGAGATATCATTAATGTGCTGGTTGTAGAATAGATTGTCAAAATCTTTAAATAACATTGGGTTATGATAGGCTTCGCGTCCAATCATTACGCTATCTACATGTTTTAAATGTTCTTGGGTGTCTTCTATGGTTGTGATACCACCGTTGATGCCTAACTCAAGATTTGGGAAATCTTTTTTGATATTATAAACAGTACTATATTTTAGTTCAGGAATAGTTCTATTTTCTTTTGGAGATAAGCCACTAAGCCATCCTTTGCGAGCATGAATACAGAGATAATCTGCCCCAGCTTGTACTTGTTTATCAACGAAATTATATAGCTCTTCATAACTGTCATTATGATCGTAGCCAATACGACATTTTACAGAGATAGGTATATCTAGATTATCTTTCATAGCCTTGACACAATCTGCTACAAGCTCAGGTTCTGCCATTAGAGATAAGCCAAAATTACCTTTTTTCACTCTTTCACTAGGACAGCCTACATTTATATTTATTTCATTGTAGCCAAGATTTTGTGCAAGTTTACCACATGTTATGAAATCCTCTGGTACACACCCTCCAAGCTGTAATGTAACAGGATTTTCTTCAGGATTATATTTTAATAAGAAATCTTTATTACCATGTATTATGGCATTCAAGGTAATCATCTCTGTATACAGCATAGTGTGCTTTGTTATTAGACGCATCATGTAGCGATAGTGTTTATCAGTCCAATCTAGCATTGGAGCAATACATATTTTTCTATTGGAAGATTTCATTTTTTATTATTCTGATCAAAAGATTAATTACTGATAATTATAATGGATCATCGTCAAAAGTTAAGCGATGAATGATGCTATCTATTTGTGTACGGTATTTTACTGTATCTTTTGAGTATCTACTATACTGTGGGTTTGATCTATCATATAACCAGTTAGCTAAGTCCCATCCGTAAGTAGTCTGGAAACAGAGTTTACCAAATTCTGTTAGATTAAACTCTGCTTGAGTTTGTAAACACCCTGTCATGAAAACATCAGCATAAGTTTGTAGAATTGGATAGCTCTTATTTGGGAAGTCGGCATCCTTAAAGTCCTTCACGTACATCCAGTAATCACCCTTAGGTAAGCTTTTGACACCTAGTGGTACTATATCTTTACGAGGTATTTTTACACGACAGTATGATGCTTCTCTCAAATCAGTCGCAGAAATATCAGAAGCACTAGCTTTGTAGTATATTGCATTCATAGCATAGCCTTTGTTAGGGACCGCTAGTAAAAATGTAGCGTGAGATTTTTCTCCTCTTGATGCCCATAGTCTTTCAAAGCCACTAACCAGTACTGGCGCAGCATAAGTCGCTTCAGGAACAGTTATTTGTCTAGAATCCTTGTTCATCAAGCTTCCATAACCAATAACGTAGTTGTTTCTTTTTGAGCTCACTTTTGGGCGACAATTTATGCTATTCTCTGGTGTTTGTGATAACTTACTCTGTTCAAGTATTTTAAGTTCACTTTGGTGTATTGATTCTGCTTTTTTAATACCTGATTTTTTCCCAATCAGAAAACTAGAGGCGATTACAGCAACTAACAATATTACTACTAAAAAATTTTTCTTTTTCAAGGTTTTCAAACTTGCCTTATATCTAAAGTATAAGATTATATTAGCATTTCTATATCAAATGAAAACCCCTGAAGGATTATTACAAGGTTACTGATCTAAATTAATATAAATCTTTATTTGTGTTATAATATGATGTGATTGTGGATTTTAAGTATAAATATATATTGGAGCTTGTTAATGTCTGAAAATAAAGCTTATGACTCATCGAGTATTAAAGTACTCAAGGGTTTAGATGCAGTTAGAAAAAGACCAGGGATGTATATCGGTGATACAGATGATGGTAGTGGCTTGCATCATATGGTGTTTGAGGTTGTTGATAATGCTATCGATGAGGCTTTAGCGGGCCATTGTGATGATATTAAAGTTATCATCAATAAGGATGGTTCAGTGTCTGTATCTGATAACGGGCGTGGTATACCTACAGATATTCATAAGGAAGAAGGTCGCTCAGCTGCTGAAGTTATTATGACAGTTCTTCATGCTGGTGGTAAATTTGATGATAATTCATACAAAGTATCTGGCGGTCTACATGGTGTGGGTGTGTCAGTTGTAAACGCACTGTCAGAAAAGCTCACTTTGGATATATCTCGTAATGGTTATAGGTATTACCAAGAGTACACGCATGGTGTGCCAGATTATCCGCTAAAACAGTTAGAGCCAACAGATAAATCAGGTTCAATAATTACATTCAAACCAAGTAAAGATACATTCTCTTTTGTTGATTTTGATTATGACATTTTGATGAAAAGAATTCGTGAATTATCTTTCTTAAATTCAGGTGTCAAAATTGAGCTTATCGATAAAATTAATAATAGGTCTGAAGTATTTAAGTATGATGGCGGTATCGCAGCGTTCGTTAGATATTTAAACAATAGTAAAAAGCCTATTCATGAAAATGTTATTGCTGTAAGTGGTATCAAAGATGATATTCAGGTTGAGCTTGCATTACAGTGGAATGACTCTTACAAAGAATCAATTTTTTGTTTTACAAACAATATTCCTCAACGCGATGGTGGTACTCATTTATCGGGGCTAAAAGCGGCTGTTACTCGTACAATGAATACATATATTGAGTCAGAAGGTTTAAATAAAAAGCTAAAAGTATCTCTAACAGGTGAGGATACTCGAGAAGGTTTGGCTGCTGTTTTATCTGTGAAAGTTCCAGATCCAAAATTCTCATCTCAAACAAAAGATAAATTAGTATCATCAGATGTTAAATCAGCTGTTGAGTCACTAGTAAATGAAAAACTTCAAGAATTCTTATTAGAAAACCCTAAAGAGGCTAAAATCGTTTGTGAAAAAATTCTAGACTCAGCAAAGGCTCGTGAAGCAGCTCGTAAAGCTCGTGATATGACTCGTCGTAAGGGAGCTTTAGATATAGCCGGTCTTCCAGGTAAGCTTGCAGATTGCCAAGAAAAGGATCCTTCATTATCTGAAATATACCTTGTGGAGGGAGATTCTGCAGGAGGTTCAGCTAAACAGGCTCGTGATCGTAAGACGCAAGCAATTCTACCCTTAAAAGGTAAGATTCTGAATGTAGAAAAAGCTCGCTTTGATAAAATGCTTGGCTCTCAAGAAGTTGCTACTCTCATAAAAGCACTAGGGTGTGGTATAGGCGCAGAAGATTATAATCCTGATAAAACTAGGTATCATAAGATTATTTTGATGACTGATGCTGATGTTGATGGATCTCACATTAGAACTCTTCTTTTAACATTCTTTTATAGACAAATGCCGGAGCTTGTTGAAAGAGGGTATTTATATATTGCGCAACCGCCTTTATATAAGGTCAAGAAAGGTAAGCAGGAAACATACCTGAAAGATGAAGATGCTTTGGCGGTATATCTAGGTAATATTGGTCTTGAAGGGGCTAATATCTTACTTGAGGATGGTAATGCTATTTCTGGTCAAATTTTAAATAACTATTATGAACTTTATCAAAAATCTGAGAAGGTAATCAAAAAGTACGCAAAGACATATCCTGAAAAACTGCTCAGAGTAATGGCTTATAGTGCTAAGTATGTAGATGAGAATGCAGATATCAAGAAATGGTGGGAGACTATTGCTGAAGCATGTAATCAAAAAGCATTATCTTATGAAAGATTTAAGCTTATAGAAACTAAAGATGTTGATGAAGACGGTCAGGAAACTATCTCTTACGGTGTGAATCACTATATAAATGGTTATGACACGGATTATATTGTTAGAAATAGTTTCTTTACTACTAAAGATTATGAAGATCTTGTTACTTATGGTGATGTATTATCAGATATTTCTTTTAAAGGTGCTTATGTAGAAAGGGGCACTAAAAAGGAATATGTTGATGACTTTGAGTCAGCAATTGACTGGTTACTTAAAGAAGCAAGACGCGGTAATGATGTACAGCGTTACAAAGGTCTAGGTGAGATGAACCCGGACCAGCTTTGGGAGACAACTATGGATCCTGATAATAGAGTCTTGCTTCAAGTATCAATCAAAGACGCTGTTGAGGCAGATGCTTTATTTACTACTCTTATGGGTGATGAAGTTGAACCTCGTAGGAATTTTATTGAGTCTAACGCGCTTAATGTTGTCAATTTGGATGTTTAATTCCTCGTATCTTGTTTACTATTATTTTAGTTATAATTACGCTATAATTCTGCTACTTATACATTCATAACTTGATATTTTCTGATGAGGTATTATAAACACATAGATTGCTTAAGAGCTGTTGCGGTATTATCGGTAGTATTTTTTCATCTTGATATAAATTTAGTTAAGTCTGGATTTTTGGGGGTTGATATATTTTTTGTTATATCAGGCTTTCTAATTACTAGTATTATTATTAGAGATTTAGAGAATAAAAGTTTTTCATTAAAGAACTTTTATTTAAGAAGAATGCGAAGAATACTTCCAGCCTTAATTACTGTATTAATATTTTCTACGATTTTTGCATGGTTGATATTGTTACCACAAGATTTAAAGAATTACTCTAAATCGTTAGTAAGTGCATTGGGATCATTCTCAAATTTATATTTTTTCAAGACATTAAGTTTTGGTTACTTTAGTACAGATGCGACGGTAATACCTTTATTACATACATGGTCTTTAGGAATTGAGGAACAATTTTATATATTTTGGCCTTTATTTTTAATATTTGCTTTTAATGTATATATAGGAATAGGTTGGAAAGATAAACAAGCGTTGAGTAATTTTGATAAGTATTTGATTATAAGTCTAATACTTATAGTTTTATCTTTATTTTGTTTTAGATATTTTAGTTATTTTGAGATATATGATTACTTTAATCATGAGAAATTTTATTATTTTCCATTAACAAGGGCATTTGAGCTTTTGTTTGGATGCGCACTTGCTATTTATCTTACAAAATATAATCCAACAAATAACAAGCTAATACTTGAGCTATTATCAATTATTTCGATATTGCTTATGATGTATCCAATATTGTTTAAGAATGTGTCTTATCCAAGTAATTGGACAGTTATTGCATGTGTTGGAGCGGTATTGTATATATATGCTGGTTGTAATGAAAAATATAATACTTTAGTTAATAGGTTTTTATCGATTAAGCCAATTGTATTTATAGGTTTGATTTCATATTCGCTATATTTATGGCATTGGCCAATTATTGCGTATTTAAATTATTTAAGTATAGAGAAGACACATTTAGTTAAATTGATCATACTGATTGTAAGTATTGTATTGGCTACATTGACTTATTTATTTGTGGAGAAGCCATTTAGATATAAGTTTAAGGCATCATTTAAAAAGACACTTATAACCTTATGGATAATTCCAATAGCAATCGCATGTTGTTTCGCTTTAGGTTCTAAATATATTAATAATTTCGGGTTTAACAAACCAATTGGTAATTATGTTATAACTGGAGAGACAAGCACAGGCACATCGACGTATCAGTATCCTGGATATCAAACCAGACTGAATAATTTTTATGAATTTAAAACTATATGGAAAGCTAACGGGTATAATAATGTTAGTGATTTGTCAAAATTAATTGATAAAAAATATGATGTTGTTATATTTGGTGACTCACATGCTGAAGCCTCAGTATCTATGATAAATAACTGGACCAAAGATCTTGGCTATAGCTCTATTTTGATAGGAGGGACGCAAGGAGCTATTAGACAGGAAATTATTGATAATTCTTACAAAAGTATAATAAATTTGATCATAGAAAAAGCTCATCCTAAAATAGTTATATTGGTTGGCTGGTGGAATTCATATACAAAAAATGCTACTGGCTTAACTGATAACAAAGAGCTTCATGTGATTGGCAATATATTAAGTATTTTAGAAAACAATAATGTAAAATCCTTTATTGTGTTAGATTGGCCGTCACTTAAGGGAATGAAGCCTACTTGTGGAATGACAAAACTTCAACAATTATTGGATATGAAGTGCACTAGACCATTATCAGATGTTATAAGATTGCAAAGTATCGAGTTGAGTTATATAAATAGCCTGAGTTCTAGATTCAGTGATTTAGTTATTATTGATCCAAAAAAAATTATTTGTGAGAAAGGGTTTTGCTCTAATACAATTGATGGGCACATAATATATATGGATAGTAATTCTATGGATAATGGTCTTAATAATGCACATCTTAACGAGTATGGCTCAAATCTAATTGGTGAGTTGTATTTGAAAAAATATGGCAATCCTTTAAAGAGTAGTTAGTCTATTTATTTAGCTAAATTAATTGATATATCTTTAATTTAGTAATCTTAATAAAAATTAATTTATCTACAGCAAATTTAAAAATTATAATCTTTCATAAATTTTAAAACACAACAAATTTAGTGGAGTTTATAGATGTTAGATATTAATTTAAAGATTGGTTTAGCTGAGATGTTAAAAGGTGGTGTTATCATGGATGTCGTCAATGCTGAGCAGGCAGAGATAGCTCAACAGGCAGGTGCAGTGGCTGTAATGGCTTTAGAAAGAGTGCCGGCAGATATCCGTAAAGATGGTGGTATCGCTAGAATGTCAGACCCAAAGTTGATTAAAGAAATTATGTCAGTAACTTCAATACCTGTGATGGCAAAAGCTCGTATAGGACATTTTGTTGAGGCGCAGATTCTTGAATCTTTGGGTGTTGATTTTGTTGATGAAAGTGAGGTTTTAAGTCCTGCAGATGATCTTAATCATATAGACAAAGATAGTTTTAAAGTTCCTTTTGTATGTGGCTGTACAAATTTAGGTGAAGCTCTAAGAAGGATTGGTGAGGGGGCTGCTTTAATTAGAACAAAAGGTGAAGCAGGGACTGGCAATATTGTTGAAGCTGTTAGGCAGTTAAGACAGGTTAATAAAGATATCAGTTACATTAAAGGTGCTGATCAATCAGAACTTATGGCTATAGCAAAAAACATGCAGGCTCCGTATGATTTGGTTAAGTATGTACATGAAAGTGGTAAGTTACCAGTGCCAAACTTTTCTGCAGGAGGTGTGGCAACCCCAGCTGATGCGGCTCTTATGATGCAATTAGGAGCAGAATCAGTATTTGTAGGCTCTGGGATATTTAAATCAGCAGATCCTTTAAAGAGAGCTAAGGCTATAGTTAGTGCTGTTACATATTTTAATGATCCAAAAATATTAGCTGAAGTTTCAGAAGATCTTGGTGAGCCTATGACGGGTATTAATTGTGATTTTGAGAAGTTTTCACAAAGAGGATGGTAAAAAATGTCTGTGAGTGTGGGCGTACTAGCTATTCAAGGTGGGTTCCAAAAGCATGCTGAGATGCTTGAATCTTTGGGGGCAGAGGTTAAGTTAGTCAAACTTGCAAATGATTTTGATAAAATTGATAGGCTTATTATTCCCGGAGGAGAAAGTACAGCATTACTAAATCTTTTGAATAAGCATCAAATTTTTGATGAATTACAAGATTTTTGCTCACGAAAACCAGTTTTTGGAACTTGTGCAGGTAGTATAATTCTATCAAAAGGCTCTGAGTATTTAAGTCTTATAAATTTGGAGGTAGAGAGAAATGGCTATGGACGTCAAGTTGATAGTTTTGTCACAGACTTAGCTTTTATGAGTAATTCTATCAAAGCCGTATTTATTAGAGCTCCAAAATTTACTAGAGTGGGAGATAATATTGAGGTGTTGGCTAAATTTGATGATTTACCTGTACTAGTTAGGCAAGGTAATATTTTAGTGAGTAGTTTTCATCCTGAGTTGACTGAGGACTCTTCTGTGCATAAGTATTTTCTAAACATATAAATTTATTTTTGACATTTTTTGCAAAAGAATGTGTTTCTTTGAGCTATCACTAAATTTTCAATTTTAGTGTTACAGATATGACAGTTTTGATTGGCTCTACCATAAACATTGAGTTGTTGCGTGAAGTAGCCAGGTTTACCTTCTGTATTTTTATAGTCCTTGAGTGTTGTACCACCTTCTGCAATTGCTTTATCAAGTATTTTCTTAATTGAAGTTAAAAGCTTTTCAGCCTCTTTTTTTGTGATAGTGTTAGAAGCTCTTGTAGGTAGAATATTACTATCAAATAATGCTTCACTAGCATATATATTTCCTACACCAACAACTATGCTATTATCCATGATAGTTTGTTTGATCTTTCTAGTAGTTTTTTTTAGTTTAGATATCAAGTATTTGACATTGAAATCATCTGTTAAGGGTTCAACGCCATGAGTTGCTAAAACTTTATGTTGTAGTGGTGTTTCGTTTGTGTTGACTAGCCAGTATCCAAATTTACGTGGGTCATTGTAGACTAGACTTAGGTTATCAGATAATTCTAAGATAATGTGGTCATGTTTGATCTTATCATATTCAGAGGTATTTATAATTTTGACAACACCTGACATACCAAGATGAATAATCAACTGCAAGTTATCTTCCATAAAAATAATTAGGTGTTTGCCTCTTCTTTGGACATCTTTCACTACTTTACTTTTTAGTGATAGAAGTTGAACTTTATCTATGGGGTAGCGAAGCTTATCTGTATTTATCTGTATGCTTTTAATCTTTTTGTTAATAATATTTTTGGTTAAACCTCTTTTGACAGTCTCTACTTCAGGAAGTTCAGGCATAAATTTAATATTACTATAAAAATTAAGATTACTATATGATAACATAATAGGTTATCTATGAGCTTATTATTACAACTAATACTGGTATAAAAATGCGCCTAAAACAGCTTAAATCTTCTATACATAAAAAATTAAATCAATCTTACATATATGACTGCAATAAACAGATAGACTTTAGCAAAATCATAAATGGTTCTATAATTATTGCGAATGATACTTCAATAATCACGATACTAGCTTTAAAGATTTTTCTGAAAGAAAAAACGATAACGGTTTTGGGCCACTTTGATACTAGAGTTAAATGTTTTGAAAAAGCTATAGCAAATGCTGAAATAAAATATATTGATGATATTAGTTTTTGGGATCATCAAGGTGTACTTATTGTGGACAAGGGTTTTATTTCTCAGGTTGAGCAAAATGATAATAGATTCTTGTTGTTTGTATGTGGACCTGAGATGCCATATTTTTCAGACCGTAAAAATTTAGATAGACAGGTATTTTTTGATATTGCTAAACTTAAAAGTTTGAGAAGTCTAAATGAGGAGATGGATGATCTTTCTGTGAAAGCTTGGGAGGAGTATTTAGCTCTTTTGAAGGCTCCTGCTGAGATTTGGTTTAGGCAAATGTTAAACGCTAAAAGTAACTTGGTATTAACTGATACGACAGGTGTCGCTTTAGATGGCTACAAGTTTGCGACAGGGGCAGCATTGATGTCCAAAAAACTTCAAGAAATTACTAAGCAAGAAGATAATGTTGGTGTTTGTTTACCTACAAGCGCAGGCGGTTATTTGGCGATATTAGCATTAATGATGAGTGCAAAGGCAATAGTTAATCTAAATTATACAGCTTCAGAGGAAGCATTAAGACATGCTATTAATAATGCAGGAATTAAAACAATAATTACTTCTAGAGCATTTGTTGAGAAATTAACTCACAAAGGTTTCTTTGTTGAAGAGATTTTTTCGATGTGCAAGATTGTATATTTAGAAGATATCAAAGCAAAAATAACCAAAGCTGAGTCAATAAAAACATTCTTGCAAATCAAAATGTTACCTGCGTCATGGTTAGTTAAGAAATACCTTAAGCCAACTAAGCTAGATGACTTGGCCTTTATAATATTTAGTAGTGGTAGTGAAGGAGTACCTAAAGGTATTGCGATCAAGCATAAAAACCTTCTTGCAAATGTTTATCAAAGCACAAATGTTATCGAGTGCCAAGAGAATGATTCTGTGGCAGGGATTTTGCCTATATTTCATGCTTTTGGTCTTACAATCTCACTAGTTTCTCTGTTTCAAGGGGGGTATATAGCATGCCATCCAGATCCAACAGATGCTAAGGGTGTTGCTAGTTTAATCAAAAAAAATAAAACTACAGTGCTGTGTGCGACACCAACATTTTTAAGAATTTATACCAAAAATAAAGCAGTCAAAAAAGAAGATCTTGCAACACTTAGGCTTATTATTACAGGTGCTGAAAAACTCTCTAAAGAAGTACGCACTATGTTTGAAGACAAGTTTGATAAGGTTATTAATGAAGGATATGGGACTACCGAACTTTCACCAGTAGCTGCTGTTAATAGACCCACTAAGTCGCCAAATAAAGTAGGTACTGTAGGTTTGACAGTTCCTGGTGGTCAATTCAAAATTATACATCCTGAGTCTCATGAAGAGCTACCTATTGGTGTAGAGGGTATGATTATATACCGCGGTGTTAATAAAATGGACTACTATCTTAATGATCCTAAAAAAACTAACGAGGTTATGATCGAGAAATATGGATATAAGTGGTACATAACAGGAGATAAGGGTAAGATTGATGGCGAAGGTTATTTGACGGTAGTTGATAGGTACTCTAGGTTTGCAAAAGTTGCTGGTGAAATGGTGAGTTTGGGGCTTTTGGAGCAAAAAGTCTATGATACTTTGAGAGAAAAGGGTTATGATTCTCATAAAATTGATTTTGAGGTTTTAGCTGTGGCTACATCAGATACTAAAAGAGGCGAGATTATTAACTTACTATATAATCTAGAAGACTTAGAACCAACTGAGTTGAAAGAGATCGTAAGACACTCTGGTATTGAAAATCTTTATAAGCCAACCAACTATTTCAAGGTTATATCAATACCTAAATTAGGCTCTGGGAAGACAGACTTTTCTAAGGCCAAAAAGCTCACTAATGAATTAGTTAAGGCATAGGTTAGATGCATTTCTCAGTTTTACTTCGAGAGTCTGTAGATGGTTTGGATATAAAGCCAAATGGTATTTATATTGATGCAACATTTGGCAGGGGCGGGCATTCAAAAGCCATATTGGATCGACTAACATCTGGAAAGCTTATTGCTTTTGATAAGGATTTGGATGCTATAAATTATGCAAAAGAAAATTTCCAGTTTGAAAGTTTCCAGATAGTTCATGCAAGTTTTGCTAGTATTTATGATTATTGTTCTCAGAATAATCTTCTAGGTGAGATTGATGGTGTCATTATGGATTTAGGAGTTTCTTCTCCTCAATTAGATAATGCTAATAGAGGGTTTAGCTTTACGCATGATGGTCCACTAGATATGCGAATGGACACATCAAAAGGCCTTACTGCTAGCCAAGCTTTAGAAGAGTTATCAGTAGATGAGTTAACTTACATCTTTAAGGTTTATGGTGAAGAACGTTTTGCAAAAAAAATTGCTCTAAGAGTTAAAGACTATATAGCTGAGAATGGAAGCATAACTAGAACACATCAATTAGCTGACCTTATTCGAGCAACCATTGGTAAAAGAGAGAAAAAAAATCCTGCGACAAGGTGTTTTCAAGCATTACGTATATATGTTAATAATGAGCTTAAGGATTTAGAGTTCCTTTTAGGAGATATTCTAGATGTTGTTAAAAAGGGTGGAAGAATTGCTACTATTTCTTTCCATTCATTAGAGGATCGTATAGTTAAACAAAATTTCACTTCTCTTATTAATCCAAAACAAGAGTTAAATAGGATTTCAAAGTTGCTTCCACAAGATACCAGTGGAGTAAAAATGAAATGGATTACAAAAAAAGCTAAAGCAAATCAAGATGAGCTTAGTCAAAATATTCGCTCTAGAAGTGCTATCTTAAGGATTGTTGAAAAGATATGATGCTAACAAACCGTCAAATACGGATAAGATTATTTGAGTCGTTAAAAAATAGTTTTTTTAAGAAAACGGTGGCTATTGCATTTGTACTTTTATTTGTGTTGTTGCTTACGGCATTTGCTTTGATTGTGACACGTTTTGAGTTTAAACTTCTGTTAAATGAGCGTAAAGATCTAATTGTTGAGCAGACCCAGTTAGATGAGCAGTGGAGTCAAATTGTATTAGAGTATAGCTCATTGGCAACACCCACAGCTGTAGAAAAATTTGCTGAAAAAGAAAAGATGTCTTTACCAACTAGAAAGAGTATAGGTACATTGAGTAATCAAGAGGAGAACTCTGCAAATGAATAGCTATAGGCCAAAATTAAGACACTTAGTGATCATTCTATTGCTATTGTTAAGTTTTATAGTCCTATTTGCCAAATTGATTTATATGGAAACAATTCAGTATCCTAAACTTAAGCAAGAAGGTGATAATCGTAGTGATAGAAGTATAGATATAAAATCATATAGAGGCATAATTCTTGATAGAAATGGTAATCCTTTGGCTATAAGTACTCCGGTTGATACCATTTGGGTTGACCCTTACTATGTCAGTGCAGATAGCTCTGAATTGAAAGAAGTTATGAGTATTTTAAAACTATCTAAAGAAAAAAGAGAAAAGATAGAAAGACAAGTTAAAGTCAGAGAAGGAAGGAGTGGCTTCGTCTATATTGAGAGAAAAGTTCAGCCATATTTATCACAAAAAGTTAAGGATTTGGATATTACAGGTATTCATGTGATACGTGAATTTAAGAGATATTATCCAATGGCTGAGGTTGCGTCCCATATTGTTGGTTTTACTAATGTTGATGGTAAAGGTCAAGAAGGTCTAGAGCTAGAATTTAATAAGTTTTTGACAGGACAAGATGGATATTTCGAGTATAAGAAAGATTTACATGGTGGTGTTGCAAAAGTTGAAGATAACTTTATAATGCCTAAAAATGGTCATAATCTTCAAATAAGTATTGACTCTAGACTACAGTACATTGCATATAAGTATCTGAAAAAAGGCGTGATCAAGACGAATTCTGAAGCGGGTTCAGTTATTATTGAAAATATTCATACAGGTGAGATATTAGCTATGGCTAATTATCCTTCGTATAATCCTAATAGTATGGCAGATGCTTATCCTGATAGACGCAGAAATCGAGCTATTACGGATGTGTATGAGTTGGGTTCGGTAATGAAAGTCTTTGCAGCGGCTACTGCGCTTATTTATGGTGATAATGTGACACCAGAGCAACCTATTATCAATTCGCACCCAGGCTATTATCGTATTGGTAAAAATACTGTGAGAGATGAAAGAGATTATGGTGAAGAAGATTTAAGATATATTCTTATGAAATCTAGTAACGTTGGTATATCAAAGATGATATTGAGCCTAACTGATCCTACAATACTTGAGCCATCACTTAGAAACTTCGGATTTGGTGATAAAACAGGTATACAACTACCTGGTGAGCGTGATGGATTTGTCCCAGCTAAAGATAAGTGGGGAGATTTTCAGCTAGCAACTTTATCTTTTGGGTATGGTATGAATGCAACAGATCTTCAGCTAGTTGCTGGAGTCTCAGCAATTGCCAATGATGGTAAGTATATTAAGCCAACAATTCTTAAAAGAAGAGCTGGAGAAGAAATTGACTCTAGGCCGGTAGCATCTAAAAAGGTTTCTGAAGAAATGGTTAGTATGATGCAATCTGTTGTTGAAGGGGTTGGTGGGACAGGAGCAAAAGCGCAAATTCCTTTATACCATGTTGCAGGTAAAACAGGTACGGCTAGGATGCTGTCAGGAGGGACGTATGGTGCGAAATATTTGGCAAGCTTCGTTGGTGTCGTGCCAGCTAGTGATCCACAGTTGGCTATTGTTGTTACAATAAAAGATCCTAAAGGTGATAAGTACGGAGGAGGTTCTGTAGCCGCTCCAGTTTTTGCTGATGTAGCACTTAATAGTTTGCAAATATTGGGTATTAGGCCTGATAAGATTGGTAACTAAATCTTTTGTCTTTTTTGCTTTAATGGTATATAATCTTTAACCGGTAAACTGTTCCTTTGTGCGGTTTGTCGTACACATTAATTAATAGAAACAAATGGAGAAATGTTATGTTAACAACTCAAGATAAGCAAAATATTATTAAAGAAAATCAGCAGTCTGAAGGCGATACTGGTTCACCTGAAGTGCAAGTTGCTCTTTTAACTGCTAGAATTAACGACTTGCAAGGACACTTTGCAACTCACAAAAAAGATAATCACTCAAGAAGAGGTCTTTTAAGGTTAGTAAGTCAACGTCGTAAATTATTAGACTATTTACATGGTAAAGATGTAGAAAGATACCGTGCTCTAATCAAGAAATTAAACTTACGTAGATAATAATTTCATTCTAATCGTTCTTACGTCATTAAATCAAATAATTATATAAGGTTAAACTGTGAAAATATTTAGAGAAGTCTTTGAACTAGGTAACAAAGAAATAGTTCTAGAAACAGGTGGTATGGCTCGTCAAGCAGATGGGTCTGTGACTGTAAGTTGTGGTAATAATGTTGTATTGGTAACTACAGTAGTTAAAAAATCAGTATCAGCAGGTGCTGATTTCTTTCCATTGTCGGTACACTATTTAGAGAAAACATACGCAGCAGGTAAGATACCTGGAGGCTTCTTAAGAAGAGAGGGAAGACCTTCTGAAGAACAGATTCTTATTTCTAGATTAATAGACAGATCTATAAGACCATCATTTCCTGATGGATTTTTTAATGAGATTCAAATTGTAGCTACAGTTTTATCTTATGATGGGACATTTTCACCAGATATGTTGGCACTAATAGGAGCATCTGCTTCTTTAGCAATATCAGGAGCGCCTTATGATGATATTATTGCTGGTGTAAGAGTTGGTTATACTAATGGTAAGTATATTCTTAATCCTAATAAAGCAGATTTAAAAGAGTCTGATCTTGATTTAGTAGTTTCTGGTACTGATGATGCAATACTAATGGTGGAGTCAGAAGCTAATAGTTTGCCAGAATCTGTGATGCTCGGTGGTATCCTATATGCGCACAAGCATCTTAGAACTATTATTAGCTCTATTAATAAACTTGCTAAAGTAGCTTCAAAGCCACGTATAGAATATACAATTTATGAGATAAATAAGTTGTTAAAATCTCAGATTAAGTCACATTTCTTTGGTGAAATCAAAAACGCATATACAATAGCATCTAAGCAAGAGAGAAATATTAAGCTTAATGAAGTAAGAAAAAATGTTTTAGAGCATATATTCTCGAGTGATGTTGATGGTAATGAATATACCGAAAAAGAAATTTTAGAAGCTTTCCATGATATTGAAAAGGATCTTGTTAGATCAAATATTTTAGATGGTAAGCCAAGAATTGATGGAAGATGTACGGAAACAATACGACCTATCAATGTGAAAGTTGGTGTATTGCCAGGCGTGCATGGTTCAGCTCTATTTACTAGAGGTGAGACACAGGCTTTAGTGGTTACAACTCTCGGTAGCGATAGAGATGCCCAGCTTGTAGAATCTTTAGATGGTATGGAAAAATCACGATACATGCTTCATTATAACTTTCCTCCATACTCTGTAGGGGAGTGTGGTATGGTGGGTATGGCTCCGAAGCGTCGTGAAGTTGGTCATGCAAACCTAGCTAAACGTGCAACACAAGCGGTTTTTCCTAATGAAACTGCTTATCCATACGTCGTAAGAATAGTATCGGAAATATTGGAGTCAAATGGCTCTAGTTCCATGGCAACTGTTTGTGGCTCATCTTTATCTATGATGGACGCAGGTGTACCAATAGCTGAGCCAGTTGCAGGTATTGCTATGGGTCTTATCAAAGATGGCGCAAAATATGCAGTTTTATCAGACATATTAGGTGATGAAGATCATTTGGGAGATATGGATTTCAAAGTTGCTGGTACTAGATATGGTGTTACAGCACTTCAGATGGATATCAAAATCAAAGGCATCTCTAGAGAGATTCTTGAGCAAGCACTTGAGCAAGCTAGAACAGGTAGGTTGCATATCTTAGGGATTATGAATGAAGTAATAAGAGAGCATAAAGAATCTGTTTCTGATGTTGCTCCACAAATTCATGTCATGAATATAAACCCAGCTAAGATAAAAGATGTTGTTGGTCGAGGTGGATCTGTTGTAAAAGGTATCGTAGAAAAAACTGGAGCTCAAATTGATACTAGTGACTCTGGTGAGGTTAAAATATTTGCTAAAGATAAAAAATCATTAGATTTGGCTAAATCTATAGTTGAAGAAATTGTTGCTGAAGTTGAAGAAGGGCAAATTTACAAGGGTAAGATTGTTAAGCTTTTAGACTCTGGCGCATTTGTTAATCTTCTTGGTAGTCAAGATGGATATTTACCATTCTCAGAAATTGAACAAGCTGGTATGAAAACTAATTCATTAGTCGAGGGTCAGGGCTTAGAAGTCTTGGTTCAAAATATAGACAGAGGTGGTAGAGTTAAACTTTCTCTTGTAGCGAGGTAATTTTATGAGTGAAGTAGTTCAAAGTGTTGATCCAATCAACTTTACAGAATCGGCATCTTTAAAGGTTAAAGAGCTAATTGAAGAAGAGGGAGATAACTCTCTTAGTCTTAGAGTTTATATAACTGGTGGTGGATGTTCAGGATTTCAATATGCTTTCGCATTTGATAATGAGATAAAAGAAGATGATATGGTTGTTACGAAAAATGGTGTTCGCCTTCTTGTTGATTCTATGAGCTTTCAGTATTTAGTTGGGGCTGATGTTGACTATAAAGATGATATTGAAGGAGCTTATTTTGTGATAAGAAATCCAAATGCGAAAACAACATGTGGTTGTGGTTCATCTTTTTCTGTATAATATTTAATCGTAATCAAACTTATTTAAAGTAGAAATGTTTTATGAAAATTGCTAATTTTGAAGTAGGAAATGGTAAGCCATTCTTCTTGATGTCTGGGCCGTGTGTGATTGAATCAGAACAAATGGCTATGGATACAGCTGGGTACCTAGCTGAGATCACTAATGATTTAGGCATTAATTTTGTATATAAGTCATCTTTTGATAAGGCGAATCGTTCTTCTATTAACAGTTTTAGAGGTCTTGGTGTTGATAAGGGTCTTGAGATTTTATCTAAAGTTAAAAAAACCTATAATGTACCAGTTGTTACAGATGTCCACGAAGATACTCCTTTTGCTGAAGTAGCAGAAGTTGTTGATGTGATGCAGACGCCAGCCTTTTTGTGTCGTCAGACAAATTTTATACTAGATGTATGTAAGCAAGGCAAACCTGTGAATATCAAAAAAGGTCAATTTCTAGCTCCTTGGGACATGCAACATGTTGTTACTAAGGCAAAATCCACAGGTAATGAGCAGATCATGGTTTGTGAAAGAGGTGTAAGCTTTGGCTACAATAATTTGATTTCAGACATGCGCTCTCTTGAGATAATGAAAGATACAGGTTGCCCCGTAGTGTTTGATGCTACTCATTCAGTGCAATTACCAGGTGGACAAGGTAGCTCATCAGGTGGTCAACGAGAATTTGTACCTGTTCTATCAAAGGCTGCTATGGCAGTCGGTATTGATGGTCTTTTTATGGAGACTCATCCAAAGCCAGAAGAAGCATTAAGTGATGGTCCAAATTCATTCCCGATGTATAAAATAAAAGAGTTTTTAAGCTTATTAAAAGAACTGGATCATTTAGTTAAAAGTCAACCAAAAATAGAATTATAAGGTAAAAAATAATGGCTGGTAAAGGCGATGTTTTCATAATCGGTATTGTTGGTGGATCTGGCTCCGGTAAAACTTTATTTTCAAATGAAATTATAAAAAAATTAAAATCAAAACATCTAAACCAAATAGCAGTAATTTCTGAAGACAGATATTATAAAAATTGGGGAGAGATGGTTGGCTTTGAAGAAGCGAATAAAATTAATTATGATCATCCAGATGCTTTTGATCACAAACTCTTAAGGAAAGATTTAGCTGATTTGGTTGAGGGTAAAGATATCCATATTCCTTACTATGACTATACAACTCACTCAAGAGTCAAAGAAAAGTCAGAAGAGATCGCTGGTGGTGTAAGTGTCATTATACTTGAAGGCATTATGTTATTTAATGATCGTAAGCTACTAAAAATGATGGATTTCAAAGTATATATGGATACACCATCTGATCTGTGTTTCATTAGAAGGCTTATGCGTGACCAAAATGAAAGAGGCCGAAGTGTTGAAAGTGTTATAAGTCAGTATTTAGAAACAGTTAGACCTATGCATATAAAATTTATTGAGCCATCAAAGAGAAAGGCTGATATTATAGTTCCTGATGGAGCTCAAAATAAAACTGTGATTGATATAATATATAACAAAGTAAAACAATTATTGAAGAAAAATGGAGTAAAAAATGGCTAGAGTAACGGTTGACGATTGCTTAGATAAGGTAGAAACAAGGTTTGATTTAGTAGTTTTAGCTTCGATGAGAGCGAATAATATACTTAAAAAAGGTTATTCAGAGTCTGTAGATAATGAAAAAAGAGAAAAGGCTACTGTGGTAGCATTGAGAGAAATAGCAGAATCTGAAATATCTCCAGAACAAATCTTAAGAAATGAAATAGAAGGCTAATAAAATCTATATAAAAAGCTTGACTTGTTTTTATAAGGCTGTATAATTCTCAGTTATCGGGTGCTTAGCTCAGCTGGGAGAGCATCGCCCTTACAAGGCGAGGGTCGGGGGTTCGAACCCCTCAGCACCCACCACGATTCCAAAAAGCGACATTAGTCGCTTTTTTTATGTCTAATATTTTTTCATATACATTATCTTTAAGATTATTATGTTTTTGTGTGCTAGAATTTATATAGATAATGTAGTTAGGAGTTAGTGTGAAAAAAATATTATTGAGTTCGTTGTTTTTATCTTTGAGTATTTGTTCATTGTCTTATGCAGATGATTCGGGTACTACAGTGTGCCCAGCTGATTTGAAATATCAAACTATTAATATGAGAGACATGACCTTTGAATATTCACAATATGAAGATCATATATGTGCTGTTTTGAGTGTTGATATGAGTAAAAATAGTGACTGGCAAGAAGGCGGTAGTGGATGGTTTGCTGCTGGGTTTGGTGCAGAGACCATGAAGGGTTCTAATATGTTTATATTCGTACCAGAAAAACTGCAACAGGGTGTTAAATATGATGTCTATGCAAATATTGGTGGAGTATATGGTCCAACTAAACCGTTGGATACAAAACCAGAGGCCGGCCAGATTAAATTATTATTATCATCATTAGGAAAGGTTAACTTTGCTATTTATCCTCAGAAAATATCAGGATTATCAAATAGTGGCAAAATTGATATGATTTTTTCTCACTCAAAAGCTGGAGTGTATAAATTTGCTCCAGGACATATTGCTGCATATGATGATAAAGCAATGAATCTGAAATAAATCCTTTGGTTGTATTTACAAATTTAATTAAATACAATTGTCGTAATATATTTTGTTAGAATTTTTTATGGGAAGATCTAGAAGACATAAGAAACCTCAAGAAGGTGTTTTTGAAGCTGAAATTATAGCATTTAGTCATGATGGTAGAGGAATAGCAAAAGTTAATGGTAAAACGACTTTTATTCCATTTACATTAGCAGGGGAAGTAGTCAAGTTTGAGTATACATTTACAAAGGCTAAGTTTGATGAAGCAAAAGTAGTTGAATATATTAAAAAATCATCTAATAGAGTTAATCCTCCTTGTAAATATTTTGAAATTTGTGGAGGTTGTAGCTTACAACATATGTCTACAGATGCACAGATTGAGCACAAGCAACAAACCTTACTGAATCAACTTAAGTATATTGGCCAAGGAGTGGAACCTCTGAGTATTCTAGAACCATTACGTACGGCTAAAACCGAAGGATATCGTAATAAAGCACGTTTAGGTGTTAGATATGTCAATAAAAAGGGCAAAATTTTAGTAGGCTTTAGAGAACGTAATGGCAGATTTTTGGCTGATATAGATAAATGTATAGTCTTAAATCCTCTTGTGGGAGAGAAATTAACAGAAATTGCCTCTTTCATAGAGACACTTTCTATATATCAGCACATAGCTCAATTAGAGATTGCAATTGATGATGCTAGACCAGCGCTTATCGTGCGCCACCTTGAACCATTTGTGAATGAAGATCTCGAAAAGCTAAAAGCTTTTGGTTTGGAAAATGGCTACTGGATATATCTGCAATCAAAAGGTCCTGATACTATCTATAGGCTATATCCACAAGAAGATGTTGAGCCCAAGAAGTTAAGCTATCAACCAGTTACAGGGATAAATATCGGTTTTGAGCCTAATGATTTTACTCAAGTTAATAATGATATTAATAGAAAGATGATTAAAAGAGCTATTGATCTTTTAGAAATATCAGAAAATGATTCTATTATTGATTTGTTTTGTGGTTTAGGAAACTTTACGTTGCCAATTTCTCAGTATGCAAAAACAGTAATTGGCGTAGAAGGTGAGCAGACAATGGTTAGTAGAGCTAAAGAAACAGCTATTAGTAATAGTATTAATAATGTTAAATTTTATGCAGCTAATCTTTTTGAAAGTTTCGAAGATAAAGAGTGGTTTAATAATTTTGAATATAACAAAATGCTTTTAGATCCACCGAGAGCTGGGGCTCAAGAAGTTTGTAGCAATATTGAAAAATTTGATGTTGAGCGTATTGTTTATGTGTCATGTGATACGGCTACTTTAGCCAGAGATGCTGGAATTTTAGTAAATGACAAAGGCTATAAGCTAGTTAGTGCCGGAGTCATGGATATGTTTCCTCATACTATGCATGTTGAGTCAATAGCTGTTTTTGAGAAGGTATAATTATGTACATAGGTTTAGATATTGGTGGTAGTAATATTTCTGCAGGAATTTTTGATGAACATAAAAATCTACTTAAGACAGCCAAGGTAAAATCAAAAGGCAAAAGTGATTCTGATACGATTTTGGGTCAAATTTTTAAAGTTATTAACAAATTAATTGATGATTTAACAAGAGATAAAATAAAAGCTATAGGTATTGGTATAGCAGGTTTTGTTGATTCGAAAAATGGTATTTTAAACTTTAGTGCAAATATCAACCTCAACGGTATAAATATAGCTAAAAGAGTTAGTCAAAAATTTGATAATGTACCTGTTTTTGTCGAAAATGATGTAAATGTAGGTGTCATCGGCGAGTGGAAATATGGAGTTGGTAAGGGACATGAAAATATCGTTGGTATATTTGCAGGCACAGGGATTGGTGGTGGCCTAGTTATAAATAATCAGTTTCTATATGGTGTTACCGGCGGTGCTGGAGCTGTTGGCCATGTTACTATTAATACTGAAGGCACTTATTGTCAAAGTTGTGGTTCACAGGGTTGCGTAGAGACATATGCAGGTAAGGTAGGTATGGAAAATAGGATTCTAAACCTACATAAAAAGGGTATTAAAAGCTTGCTTATAGACTTGGTTCTAGAAAATAATGGTAAACTGAAAGGATCTCACCTAAAAAAAGCATTAGCTGCCAAAGATCCTGTAGCAGAAGACATAGTTAACTTAGCAATGACGAATTTAGGTATTGCAGTAGCTAATTATATAAATCTTTTGAATCCATCACTTGTATTGTTTGGTGGTGGCGTTATGGAAGCAATTGGGAGTGAGTATTTAGATGCTATATATTACTCATGCTCAAAATATGCTTTTAAGACAATGTTGGATGCTTGTGAATTAAAAATCGCAACTTTGGGTGATAACTCAGGTGTTTATGGAGCTATGGATATAGCAGTTAATAGATTGGAAGGAAATTGGTAATGTTAATAGGTGTAGATATTGGCGGTTCAAATATGGCTGCTGGACTGTTTGATGAAAGTAAAAAAGTAGTAGCTACGGCAAAAGTTAAATCAAAAGCAAAAGAAGAAACAAGTATTGTCATAGGTCAATTATTTAAAGTTATCGATAAGTTAATCGCAGAAATTCCTTCAGACAAGAAGCTTGATGGTATAGGTATTGGTGTAGCAGGGCTTATAGATAAAAGAACATCTGTTGTTCGTAGAAGTGTTAACATAAACCTTGATGGTGTTAATCTGAAAGAAGTTGTTGAAGATAGGTACAAGATTAAGTCTGAAGTAGATAACGATGTTAATGTTGGTATTTTAGGGGAAGCAAAATATGGAGCTGGTATTGGCCATGATGATATAGTTGGGGCTTTTGTTGGTACTGGTATCGGTGGTGGACTAGTTCTAAATGGTAAACTCTATGGTGGTAATAGCGGTTTAGCTGCTGAGTTAGGTCACACAATCATAAAACAAGGTGGAGCATACTGTCCAGGATGTGGATCTCAAGGTTGCTTAGAGGCATATGCTGGTAAAGTAGGTATAGAGAAAAAGATTGAAAACTTAGCAAAAAAGAAGATCAAAAGTACTCTTATTGAATTAGTAACTGAAAATGATGGTAAGCTAAAGAGTGGTCATATCAAAAAAGCACTTGAAACAAATGATGAGATAGCTAAGGATATACTTAGTGAGGCTATGGAGTATTTAGGTACTGGATTAGGTAGTGCTTTAAATATGATAAATCCTTCGATGGTGATATTAGGAGGTGGTGTTATGGAAGCTATTGGTGAACAATATTTACCACAAATCAAAAGAGCTGCTATGAGAAATTCATTTGCTGATATTTATGCAGAGTGTCAATTTAAACTTGCAAAGCTCGGGGATCAAGCAGGAATTTATGGTGCTATGGAGTTAGTTGCTGGTTAATCTAATTAGGATTATATTAATATGACTCGTGTTCTAAGTGAGTTTTTTTCTCAATTGTCTGCTTATTTTAAAGGCTTTAGAAATATAAGTTTGACGCAAATTTTTAATGATTGGAATATTTTTGAGATAGTATGGCTTATAGCTTCTGTGAGTATTCTAGCTGTCATAAGTATTTTGACTACAGATGATTATTTAGTGCTCACAGTTATAGCTACAGTCACTGGTATGTTAAATTTATTGTTAGTTGCTAAAGGTAAGATACTTAATTATTTTTTTGCGTTTGTAAATAATCTTACTTATGCTTACATTTGTTATACTCAGGGTATTTATGGACAGTTTTTACTTTTTGCATTTTTCTTTTTTCCAATGCAATTTTATGGTTTATATACTTGGACTAAGCCTCAGAATATAACAGAAAATAGTGATATCATCACAAAAACGCTATCTAACAAATATAGGATTTATCTTATTAGTGGAATTGTGCTAGCTGCATTTTTGTATGGTTTTTTCATTCTAAAAGGATACTTTCATCAACAGATAGGCTTAGTTGCTGACTCTCTAACTGGTGTGGTATCAGTTGTAGCAATTATTTTGATGGTTAAAGCATATATTGAGCAGTGGGTATTATGGATAGTTATTAATACTCTCTCAACAGTTATATGGGCGCAACAGTATTTTTCTGGTTCAGGGGATGGTGTCGCATTTTTGGCGATGTGGTTGATATATCTATTTAATGCAATATATGGCTATATAAACTGGCTAAAGCTTAAAAAAGACATATAGAATTTCTTATAAAAACTTTCCTATAATTTGCTTAACTTACTTAGTCCATTTCTATATAATCTGCTGTATTGATTATATATCTTACGGAGGGTAGAGCAATGACTGTTAGACAAACTCTATTTCTTATTCTTACTCCTATAGTTGCAATGTGTGTACTATCATTTGGCAATGGTTTCTTCACAACTTACTCATCAATAGAGCTAAATAGCCTTGGTCGTTCTAACTTAATGATAGGTATAATATCAGCAGCCTATTTTTTTGGAATGACAGCAGGATCATATTTCTCTCAATTTACGATAGTTAGAGTCGGATATATTCGTGCTTTTGTTTTATTTGCGTCTCTTATGGCAATTAGTACATTGATTGTAGGTGTCAATAAAAGCGTACCTGTTTGGGTGTTTTTCAGATTTGTATGTGGGTATTCTCTTGCAGCATTATTTATCGTTATAGAGAGTTGGTGTATTTTATCTGCAGAGAAAAAAAATCGAGGTTTAGTATTTTCGATATATCTATTTGTATATTATGGGACTCAAGCATTATCACAGTTAATGATAAATGTTCATTTTAGCAGTGGACTATTGGCATATTGCTTTATATCGTCGCTTTGTAGTATTGCAATTGTTTTGATGGCATTCACAAAAACAGTTGCTCCGGTACCACATTCTGAGGAGGTTTGTTCACCAATAAAAATTATCAAGAAAGTACCTCTTGCTATGGCTGCCAGTGTTATAGGTGGATCCCTTTTAGGTTCTATCTATACTTTGTTACCAATATTTATGGTTAGAGTAAATATTGATCATGATATGGTTTCCGTGTTAATGATGACAACTATTCTTGGAGGAATGTTACTACAAGTTCCTATGGGTAAAATCTCAGATCTTATCGATAGACGAAAAGTAATATTATTAGCAGGTGCCGGTATATTTATAGCATCTTCTCTTATAGCTCTATTCCACACATCTTATTTAATATTTGCAATAGTGATATTTGTATTTGGTGGTTGTGCTTTTGTGATATATCCATTGTCAATATCACATGCTAGTGACTTTTTGGAGGAGAATGAGGTGCTAGGAGCAATAGGGGTTTTAACAATTGCTTATGGTATAGGATCCGTTGCTAGTCCTATTATAATATCTAGTGTTATGTCTGTATTTGGGCCATTTGGATTTTTTATCATAACAGCAATACTTAGTGCTATTCTGTGTGTGTATTCAATATATAGAATTTTTGTAAGAAAGTCAGCGGTAGATACTTCTTCATTCACCATAGTTACGCCAGAGAGTCTTAACTTTAGTGAGGCTCAGGAGATAGTTTCAGAAAAATAATCTAAGTATATTAAATTGCAAAGCATACATTGCTAGCTTATAATTGATAGGATTTTTTTAAATTCATAATAAGACTTAATTTATCTAAAGGAGATTATAGTTATGTCATCACAAATCAAGCAAGTTTTTGCTAGACAAATATTAGATTCGCGTGGTAATCCTACTGTTGAGGTGGATGTGATTTTAGAAAGTGGTGCTTTTGGTCGTGCTGCTGTTCCTTCAGGAGCTTCTACGGGTATTAGAGAAGCATTGGAATTAAGAGATGGTAATAAATCTCTTTTCTTGGGTAAAAGTGTCTACAAGGCAGTTGAGAATGTTAATACAAAAATTGCTCAAGCTGTTAAAGGTTTGGATGCGTTAGATCAAAGATTAATAGACAAGACTATGATAGAGCTTGATGGTTCAGAGAATAAGGGTAATCTTGGAGCTAATGCTATTCTAGGTGTTTCATTGGCAACAGCTAGAGCTGCAGCATCTCAGTTGAGAAAACCTTTCTACCGTTACTTAATGGATGTTAAAGAGTATTTGATGCCAGTTCCGATGATGAATGTTATTAATGGCGGGTCACATGCGGATAATAATGTTGATATGCAAGAATTTATGATTGTTCCTGCTGGTTTTGAGACATTCTCTGAAGCGTTAAGATGTGGAACAGAGGTTTTTCATACACTTAAGAAAGTGCTAATAGCAGACGGTTACAGTGTCGCTGGTGTTGGTGATGAAGGTGGTTATGCTCCAGATTTGCCATCTAATGAAGCAGCTATCGAAGCGATTTTAAAAGCTATTAAGGAAGCTGGATATGAGCCAGGCAAACATGTATTTATAGCTTTAGATCCAGCAAGTAGTGAGTATTACAAAGATGGTAAATATGAGCTAGCATCTGAAGGGAAGTCTCTAAACTCTGAAGAAATGGTTGAATACTATGCTAAATGGGTAGAAAAATATCCTATCGTATCTATCGAAGATGGTATGGCAGAAGAAGATTGGGCTGGTTGGAAACTAATGACTGAGAAACTTGGTAATAAAGTACAGTTAGTTGGAGATGATTTATTTGTTACTAATCCAAGTATCCTAGCTAAAGGTATCGAGCAAGGTGTCGCTAACTCAATTTTGATTAAGCTAAATCAAATAGGTACTTTAACTGAGACTTTCGAAGCAATGGCAATGGCTGGTCAAGCGGGTTATACATGTGTAGTATCTCATCGCTCAGGTGAGACATCTGATACTATCATTGCAGATCTGGCAGTAGCAACATGTTCAGGACAAATTAAAACAGGTTCTTTATCTAGGTCTGATCGTATAGCTAAATACAATCAACTAATCAGAATTGAAGAAGAGCTAGGTGAAAATGCTATCTATCCAGGTGTTAAGGCATTTGTCTTTAGTTCAGAAGAAGCTGATCATGAAGTTCAAGAAATTGTTGTAGAAGAAAGTGAAACTGAAAAAGTTGTGGTTCAAGTAGAAGAATAATAGTTTCATGAGTATAAAATCTAATTCTTTTTTTTATATTTTTATTTCAATAGTTTTATTATTAATTGCCTTATTACAATATCAACTTTGGTTTAGTAATACAGGCTTATTAAAGTATGAGATTTTAAAAAAATCAATTGCTACACAGACAAAAGAAATCAAGCATAAATCTCAGACCAATGCTCAACTGTATTCAGAAGTAGTTTCGCTGCGTAAAAATAGTGAAGTGCTTGAGAGTTTGGCTCGTGAAAATATGGGGTTGATAAAGCAGGGAGAGATTTTTTATAGTGTCAAATAAGTATGTAATAATTCCAGCTGCTGGTATAGGCTCAAGGATGGAGTTGGATATTCCTAAGCAATATTACAAACTCATTAATGGTAAAACTATACTTGATAATACTTTAGAAAAATTTGTGGAAGATTCTTTCTTTGACAAAGTTATTGTGGCGATTAGTGATAGCGATAATCTTTGGAATACTTCTGAGTATTTTGATCATCCAAAAGTTCAATACTGTGTAGGTGGTGCTACAAGGTTCCATAGTGTTTATAGTGCGCTTAAATTTATCGGTGATCGTAAAAGTGATGATTGGATATTTGTACATGATGCGGCTAGACCTTGTGTGAATATAGAAGATGTCATAGCGCTTTATAATCAAACTCAAGACTCTCATACTCAAGCTGGTATCTTGGCTATTAGAGCATTTGAGACGGTTAAAAAGGTAGCTATAAAGATGATTATAGCTAAGACTATTGATCGACAAGATATTTGGCTTGCACAGACTCCACAACTATCAAGACTTGGTCAGTTAGAAAAAGCATTTGATTTTTGTTATACAAATAATCTCATAGATAAAATAACAGACGAAGCATCGGCTTTGGAGCTGTATGGTATAAACCCAATAGTCGTTGAAGGCTCTAGAAAGAATATTAAAATCACAACCCAAGATGATTTAGAGTTTGCTAACTGGCAGATTAGCTAGTTATCTATTTTAGTAGTAAACCTATTACATATCCAAATATTATTACTAATCCCATTATAAATAAAATAGAATCAAGTACTACACGTCTGTAGTTTTTGTATTGTATGTTTTTGTAGATTATTATCACGGGCAATACGTACAATAAGAAAGCTACGGTAGGAGCGACTAATATTCCTATAATGTTAAGTATCTTGAAATTACAGATTGTACATACCCATAAAATCATAAATATTAAACCGACACAAATTCTATTTATGACTGCTTCTGTGATATTGATCTTATAGATATTTCTAAAAAAGTATTTGAATAAATATTTTAATGCTTCTTTAGAGCCAATATAGCAACCGATAAATGAGCTTATAATAGCTGTAAAAACTATCATAGGAGCTAGAATGTTTAGTAATGTCCCTGGATGTTGTTCTTGTATTAGAGTTACTATTGAGAGGTTATTTATATTCGCTCTATCAAGGTCATGTATTGTGGTGCTGAGTAAGCAAGATGTTACGAATAATAGTACAAATATAAAAAGAATCAATGCATTAATCTGAAGGATTTTATATACTTTGTACTTCTCTTGCGAACGCTCTACTTTTACATAATCACGATAGAATATTACTAGACTAGAAATAACCGGTGAATGATTCATTGATAATATCAAAATTGGCAAGACCATTAATACACCTGTGATATAACTAATAGTGTCAAAATGACTATCAGTTATAAACTCAAAGTTCCAATATGGAATTATATATAGTGACAGTGTAATTACTAATATTATTAGAAATATTACTATTAGTTGCATAAATTTAAGGATTAAATTGATCCCTAAAGAAACAATAACTAATAGTCCAGCAAGAATACTAAAGCTAAACCATATATTAGTCGAAAGATTGGTGTTAACAATATGATAGTTTAATAAGAAGTTACTTAGTTCATTATTTAAACCAATTGAGTACATCGGCATATTTAAAAATATAGCAAAAAAATATAGGACTACACAAATTAGCCCAAATAGCTTACCAAGATTATGTGTGAAAACATCTGTGATGCCACCATTATCTGTATATAAAACTATATTCGCCATATTCTTATGTGAATAATATGTTAATGGTAGTGCAAAAATAAGGACTGTTACTAAAGCCCATAACCCACTATGCCCAGCTTGAACAGGAAGATATAATAATCCAGCTCCGATAGCAGTACCAAATAGTGTAAAAATCCACTGTATATCAACTTTAGTTGTATCTGTGTGATTCGAATTCTCCATTTAGTTACTCCAATCCAATATCACTTTGCCACATTGACCACTTTTCATTATTTCAAATCCTTTTTGATAATCATCGATATGAAGTCTGTGTGTGATGATTGGTTCCATATCCATACCTGCTTGAAGCATACTAGTCATTAGATACCATGTTTCAAACATCTCTCTGCCATAAATACCTTTAAGAGTAAGACCTTTGAACAAAATGGTTCCCCAGTCAACAGAGATATCTCCAGCTGATATGCCTAAAAGTGACAGCTTGCCACCATGATTCATAACATCAAGCATCATAGATATTGCTGAGTTAATCCCAGACATTTCTAAACCTACATCAAACCCTTCTGTCATGCCAATTTCTGACATGACTTTACGCATTTGTGCTGTCAATTGTTGTTGATTTTGAAACTCTGATACATTTACTGCAACAGTAGCTCCGAAGTCTCTAGCCATCTGAAGACGATATTCATTAATATCCGTGATAACTATTCTACGAGCACCACAGAATCTTGCTATTTTGACTGCCATAAGTCCAATAGGACCAGCTCCAGTTATAAGTATATCCTCACCAGTTAGGTTAAATGAAAGTGCTGTATGAATAGCATTACCCATAGGATCGAATGTACTAGCTATATCATCACTGATAGAATCAGGAATCTTAAAAACATTGACAGCAGGCATTACTAAGTATTCAGCAAAAGCTCCTTGTACATTTACACCTATGCCTATGGTTTTTCTACAAAGATGGCGCTTACCTGCCCTACAATTACGACATTGTCCACATACAAGATGACCTTCACCAGATACTCTATCGCCAACATCTACACTTGTAACACCATTTCCTTTGGCTACAACTTCACCAGCAAACTCATGTCCAGTAATCATTGGTACAGGTATGGTAGCTTGAGACCATTTATCCCAATTATAAATATGTAAATCAGTGCCACAAATTGCTGTTTTTTTAATTTTAATTAAAACATCATTGTAGCCATATTCTGGTATAGGAGCATCATTAAACATCCAAATACCAGGTTCTTTTTTTAATTTAGCAAGTGCTTTCATAGTTTGATTCCTATTAACTATATAATACCTAATTCTTTGGCAGCTTTTGTAAAGCCATCAACAGCTTTGTCAATTTGCTCAAAAGTATGGGCAGCAGACATTTGTGTTCTAATTCTGGCTTTACCCTTAGGTACCACTGGATATGAGAAAGCAATTACATATATACCATAATCTAGTAGCTTATCAGCAAATTCAGCTGCTTTTTTCTCATCATATATCATTACAGGAATAATAGGGTGTTCTCCTGGTATTAAATCAAAGCCTGCAGCAGTCATTTTTGATCTAAATCTCTGTTGATTTGCCTGTAATTGCTCTCTTAATTCATTTGAATTTTTAGTTATTTCTAAAGCTTTAATAGATGTTTTAGCTATTATAGGAGCTAAAGCATTTGAGAAAAGATATGGTCTAGAAAGATTTTTAAGTAAATCCACAACTTCTTTTTTAGCGCAAATATATCCACCTGAAGCGCCACCTAATCCTTTGCCTAAAGTACCAGTTAGGATATCAACTCTACCCATAACATCACAGTGCTCAATTGAACCTTTACCATTTTTACCAACAAACCCTGAAGCGTGAGAATCATCAACCATAACAATAGCATTATATTTATCAGCTAAGTCACAGATCGATTTTAGATCAGCAATAATACCATCCATTGAGAAGACGCCATCTGTAGCAATCATTTTAAATCTTGCTCCAGCTTGATCAGCCTCTATAAGTTTTGTTTCAAGGTCTTGCATATCATTATTGTTATATCTAAAACGCATCGCCTTGCACAATCTAACACCATCAATAATACTAGCATGATTAAGAGAATCACTTATAATAGCATCTTCTTTTGTAAGAAGTGTCTCAAAAAGCCCTGCATTGGCATCAAAACATGATGGATATAGGATTGTATCTTCAAACTCAAAGAACTCACTTAGTTCTTTTTCTAGTTGCTTATGCACAGAGTTTGTACCACAGATAAACCTAACTGATGCCATACCATAACCACATTCTTCAATATGGTTTTTTGCATAAGAAACTATTTCTGGATTATTTGCAAAGCCAAGATAGTTGTTTGCACAGAAGTTAATTAGTGTTTCACCATTTTCTAGATTAATTACAGGTTCTTGTGGAGTAGCTATTATTCTTTCACTTTTGTATGTGCCTGCTTCTTTTATTTCTAGTATTTTATTATTTACATTAGTATAGAAATTATTATTCATGATTAGTTTCCTCTCAAAAAATTAGAATTTAAAATATATTCGACTTTAGAATATTAGCTAATAAACATAAGTTTTAAAACAATTTAATGTCAAATTATATTGTCAATAAATGTTATTTTCTTTTTGCTAGATCGTAATCTGTAAATTTGCGCAAAGAAAACTATTTGAATTATTAATAATTTATTTGTTTTTTATTTCATTATGTAACTATAAATTAATCTTCGTATTCGAGTTTCAGCTATTATTTTTTATCTGGAGCTATTAGTTTTTGATAATTATTTATTTTTGGCTGTATGTTATATTGTGTCTCAATAAGAATCTAGCAGGACCTTTAAAGAAAAATTAATATTTATTTATGCAAATCATAATAAATAGGTTTTGAAAAAAAATTTGCTTGATTTGCTTGATTTGATAAGCATAAAATGAATCTGTAAGCAATAAACTTACAGTTATTAATGTTTGTATAAGGAGAAATTCATGAACAAAACAAAATTAGTTTCAATGGTATGCGCTTTGATGGGCGTTGGTTCTTTTGCAGTAGCTGAAGCGGCTCCAGTAAATGATGTTAAAACTTATGATTTTAAAGCACCATTTAAGGACTATAATAATAAAATTGTTTTAAGTATTAATAATGTGGCATCTGGTAAAACAGTTGAATTTACAAGTAACTTTAAACCTAAAGCAGGTTGGGGTAATTGTTTTGGTACAACTGTTGATAATGTTAATTTTGATACTACTCAGAATACCAGTGGTGATTTTGTAACAAAAATGACATTAAAAGATGATACTGCATCATTTAACTTTAGCCAGTCATGTGACATCATGGGTACAGACTCTGGTAATGCAGTTGTGCTGCCAGGGGTAGTAGTTCCCATCGTAAGCAGTCTAAAAGTAGATGGTAAAGATCTAGATATTCAAAGACCGTGTGAAAACAATGTCTGTGAGGATCCAACTCCAGGATATACAAATGCTGCATACTACGCACAGTGGGCTGTCTGGGGTCGTAAATATAATCCGTATGATTTCAAATACGATAAGTTAAACACTATAATTTATGCGTTTATAGGGTTTGATAAAAATACTGGTAATATCAAAACATTAGATGCTTCAGCAGACTCATGGGGTCTGTCTGCAGCAGCTAGAGCAGCTAAAAAGTATCCATACTTAAAGTCATTCTTGTCGTTTGGTGGTTGGACTAATAATGGAATTACAACGGCTCCAATGTTTGAAAAGCTAGCTTCTAGTCAGCAAAGTATGCAAAACTTTGCAGATCAGTCGATTGAATTAATGCGTAAGCTTGGTTTTAATGGTATTGATATCGACTGGGAGTGGTGGTCAGATTATGGTAATGATGTGGCGCCAGCTAAGAAGATGTTGGCTTTCTTCAAAGTTCTTCGTACTGAATTGGACAAGGCAGGTAAAGCAGATGGTAAAAAATACTATCTTGCTATAGCTGTGAACGGTGCTAGAAGTCGTATCGAGGCAATGGAAAATCCGAGTAATCCAAATAGCGTATCAGATTTCTGGAAGCAAACTGGTGAGCTGATGGATGAAATCAATATTATGACTTATGACTATCAAGGTGGTTGGGGTACTGGTTTCCCTGCATACTTCCAAGCGTCAACTGATTTCCCTAGTAATACTCCGTATAGTAATAGAGTGTACTCAGCTGGAAAAGGTCCTACTGATGCTGTTGATAATGTTACTGATGTTGCAGCTGATGGAGTAACTCTAGATCAAGCTATTGGTAAAGAAGGTGGTTGGTCAATCAAAGGATCTGTAGATGCGTATATTGCAGCAGGTGTGCCAGCTAAGAAGTTAATTGTTGGTTTACCGTTATATGCTAGATCAATGACGGTTGATAGTGATGTTGATGGTGGTCTATTCCAGACTATTACAGCACCAGGTATTGGTGACTACGAAGCTGGTGTATTTGACTATAAATGTCTAGTGAATCCAGTAAATGATCCTGTAACAGGATGTGGTACAGCTAAGCCTGTTAGTGGTCTATCTAATCTTAAGTATTATGATATTAGTCATAATGTTGATGTATTTAACAAATATGGTAAAGTTGCTATGCAACCTTGGGCATATAGTCCATCAACTAAATCATTTATAACTTATGATGACGTATGGTCTGTAGGTGAAAAGACTAAATATACTAAGAGTAGAAATCTTGGTGGTACTATGTTCTGGCAAGCAGACAATGATTCTACAGATCCAAATAAATCATTAATAAATGCGGTTGCTAAGGTCTATGCATCAGACACAATTAATGTTTCGGTAACAGATATTACAGAAAACTCAGCGACAGTATCATGGAATAAACCAGAATTAGATGGTTCTATTAGATACAAGATAGTAGTTAATGGTGATGTGGTTGCTGAGAATATTACAGCCCTTAATTATGTACTGACTAATTTAGAAAAAGGAACAAGATATAATGTAGAGGTTATCGCAAATACATCTGCTACATCTAGAGAAGATAGTCTAACTTTTGAGACTGTAGGTGCAGAACCAGCTGATGATCAAAACCAAGATCAGAATGATGATCAAAACAATAACGATGATCAAAATCAAGATCAAGGTGATGATCAAAATACTGATAATGGAGCAGCAAATACTTGGACAGCTGATGGAGTATACAACAAAGGCGACAAAGTAGTTATGAATGGTGTAACATATGAAGCGCAATGGTGGACTCAAGGCGAGAATCCTACTCAAACAGGTCAGTGGGGTGTATGGCGTACAGTTTCTGGTCAGACTGATAACCAAGATAATAACCAAAGTGATGACGCGGACCAGGGTAATGATCAAGGAAACACAGATCAAGGTAATACTGATACAAACCAAGGTAATGATAATGATAACTCATCAGCTTCAGGTACTTGGGATGCTACAAAAGTCTATAATAAAGGCGATAAAGTAACTTATAATGGTGTAAGTTATGAAGCACAGTGGTGGACTCAAGGTAACAAGCCTTCTGATGGTGGCGCTTGGAAGAAACCTATTGTAGCTGGTGGTGCTTGGGAGAGTGGCGTTGCTTACTCTGGAGGTCAAACAGTGACTTATCAAGGATCTACATACAAAGCTAAATGGTGGACTCAAGGAGATACTCCGTCAAACAGCAATGTTTGGGAAAAACAGTAATAATCTTTTGTCTAAAAATTCTAAATAATATTATTTCCTATTTCAATATACCTCCTGAATATTCAGTAAGGAGGTTATTTATTTTAAAGATCGTAATAAACTAATTCAAAACACTTAATTTAATAAACTTTTGTTATAATTAAATAAATTAGTCTATCTCGAGAAAATTATGAAAGTAGTTGAAATCAATCATCCTATGGTTAAACATAAATTAGGTCTTATGCGCGCATCGGTGATTAGCACACAAGAGTTTAGAAGATTAACTCAGGAAATAACTAGCTTATTAACTTATGAAGTCACAGCAGGGTTTGAACTTGAAAAAACAGAAATTTTAGGCTGGCAAGGTGAAAATATTGAAGTTGATCAAATTAAAGGTAAGAAATTGACTGTTGTACCTATACTTCGTGCTGGACTTGGTATGATGGATGGAGTGTTTGAGCATGTACCCGCTGCAAAAGTTAGTATGGTTGGTATGTATCGAGATGAAGAAACTGCTAAACCAGTGGCTTATTTTGCTAAACTTTGTGATAAGCTTGATGAGAGAGTGGCACTAATAGTGGATCCAATGTTGGCGACAGGTGGGTCTATGATTGAGACTGTTACATTATTAAAAAAAGCAGGATCAAAAGATATCAAAATTATTACTCTGGTATCTGCGCCAGAAGGTATAGAAGCATTAGCGAATGCTCATCCAGATGTTGAGTTATACACAGCATCTATAGATAGTCATCTAAATGAGAAAAAATATATAATTCCAGGTCTTGGTGATGCTGGGGATAAGATATTTGGAACTAAATAAGTCAAAAAAATAACTAAAAATCTAACTAAAATAATAATTATGTATTATAGTTTATGGTTACTATTAATTTCTTTTAAAAATATATAATGCAAAAGTATCGCTTATTGATTGAGACAGATGACCAAAAAGGCTTGGTTTATAAAGTTTCAAAAATTATCTATGAAAATAATCTCAATGTTGAGAGAAACTCTGAATTCGTTGATAAACAGCATAATAAATTTTTTATGCGTACTGAGTTTTCTGGAGAAGTAAATATTGAGCAAATGCTGGTTGATTTAGAGAGTACTTTACCTACTGATTCAGAGATTAAACTAGTAGATTCTTCTAAGAAAAATATAGTTATCTTGGCTACAAAAGAAATGCATTGCTTAGGGGATTTGCTCATAAAACATGCGGAAGGAAAACTAGATGCGAATATTACCGCAGTAATATCAAACTACGATAATCTTAAGAATCTGGTAGAGAAGTTTGATATCCCATTTGAGTATGTTTCTCATGAGAGGATTTCTCGAGAAGAACATGAGGAAAGAGTCCAAAACATCATAAGAACTTATGATTATGATGTAATTGTACTTGCAAAGTATATGAGAATATTGTCTCCAAATTTTGTTGAGCAATTTCAAGGTAAGTTACTTAATATTCATCATTCATTTTTACCAGCATTTATCGGGGCTAATCCTTATAAGCAGGCTTATGAAAGAGGGGTGAAAATAATTGGTGCAACTAGTCATTTTGTCACAGATGACTTGGATGAAGGACCAATTATAGCTCAGGATATAATTAGGGTAGATCATAATTACTCATGGCAAGACATGCGAGATGCTGGACATGATGTTGAAAAAAATGTCTTATCAACAGCTTTGAGCCTAGTTCTTAATGATAGAATTTTTATTTACAATAATAAAACAGTAATTCTTTAAGAGACTTTGCCCTACAGGTTGTTAATGTAAAGCAAAGTACTAATCTAAAAAGCTAAAATTTATATCAGGAAATTTAATTATAGAAGATAATTGAGAATTTTAGACTGAATTAGTTATAGGCTACTCCTTTGATGCCATCAACCCAAGTCCAGCCTTGATAGTCATCTGAATTTAGAATCCAAGTCATTACACCGCCGTATTGACTATAGTTACCAAGACCACCGTTAGTAATGTCTTTAGTTATATCAGCAGGTTTGTATAATCCTGAACCTGAGCATTCAGCTGTCGCTAAACAAGTTCCTGTTCTGTACTCAGACTCAGATACTGATGGATCTTTAAAGTTTGGTACTCCTAAGACTATCTTTGTTTCTTCTGGTACATAAAATGCGTCAGCAGGTACGCCAGGCATTTTATCGCGTGTTTGAGGGCTTAGTAGCTCAAATGTTTTGGTCAAGAAGCCAACATCTTGTCCTTTAAGTCCAGAGAAGTTAGCACCACCATACTGGTTGTATGTTTGTATAAAGAAAGCGTCAAAGTGAGCATTATTTACAAAGTTTTGAGTATACATAGGTTCAGCAAACTTAGCACTACCACTTGCCCATTGACCGCTTCCATACCAACCTTGTATTTGAGGAGCTGCCGTTAGATACATGTCTTTACCAGTGATGTTTTTGTACTCGGCTCTAGTTGCTTCGATATAGCGTAAGAAGTTTGCATCTATTTTAGCTGATCCAACAGGGTGCTCAACATCTATATCTAAACCATCAAAGTTGTGTCCTGCAATGAATTTACCCATAGCTTTACCAGCAGATACTGCTTTTTCTCCACTCATATCAGGTCTGAAGAAGTTGACTCCTCCACCAATAGCTATTAAAGCAATACCACCTTTTTGATGAATTGTTTCCATTTGAGTAGGCAGCTGGGCAATTAGGCTATCTTCCCATTTAAGTTGCATGTTATCTACCTCAAAAGGACTGTCAAAGAAAACTGTACCGTCAGTATCTTGACCAATAAAAGCATATACTAGTACATTGTAGCCTCTGTCAAGAGCTGTTGAAATCATTTGATTTGTGGTATCTGGTTGACTATACCATGTAGAGTTGTAGCCTTTAACATAACCTACAACAACTCTATCAGGCCAGCCATCTTTTGACGAGCTATTTTCAGTAATTTTTAGTGAGATTTGTTGAGTATCTTGGTTAGCTGTGAAAGATGTTGGAGTCACAGCAAGTTTAAATCCAGCAATTGCGGCTACTGCAATATTCCAAGTATTTCCGTCTTTTGGTACTTCTACAGTAATTGAAGAGTTACTCTTAATATCAACTTCTTTAGTATCACCATTTTCGTTAGTTAGTGTAAGAGTTGTTGCTTTATCTTTTGGCAGGCCTTCTACTGCTATCGAAATACTCTCGGTAGGAACCTGTTTCTTAGCAAATGTAACATCAACTGCTGTTGTATTAAAATTAGTAACAGTTATAGCGTAAGTCTTGCTAGGAGTATAGTTATAACCATTAGTTGTAAAACTACCTATAGTAAGAGTATAGCCTGTACCACTTTCAGATGAAGGGATATGATCTAAAGTTGTAGAGTCATTGATTTTAAGATTGCCATTACTAACAACGTTTCCATTGGTATCTTTAAGAGTATACGTAGCTGTAGGGTTGCCTGTTACTTCCGCTGAGGCATTTATTTTGATAGATCCTTCTTCGGCAGGCTTAGGAGCTGTGTATTCTATATTGACTGTTTTAGAGGCATTTTTAGCAAGAGTGAATGAGGCTGGTGTAGCAGAACCTGTAGCACCATCAATAGCTGGTACACTTACTGTTAAATCTGAGCTATTTCCAACTACAACTTCTAGATTAGTAGTAGAACCCCATTTAGCATTAGTTGATTCTGCTATTTTTTGACCATCTTTTAGGATCTGAACATCTGCTAATTTGTCTTTTGCGATGAAGTCAGGTTTTGCAGGTAGTACTATTGAGACAGTTGCTTTACCTTGTTCAGTTACAGGTCCTTCATTTTTCCATACCCCCCATTGTCCAGATTGGCCAGGATTTTCTCCGCGTGTCCACCATTTAGCAGTATATAAGTTACCATTATATATAGCTTGAGAAGGTTTGGATTTGTCGCTTGGATTGTATACAGTATTCGCATCCCATTGTTGTACTGAATCACCAGGATTTACTGGGTCTGGTGTAGGAGTCGGTTCCGGAGTTGGCTCTGGTGTAGGCTCCGGAGTCGGAGATGGATCATTACCAATAACATCCCAAGCATCAGAACCATATGTTCCACTAGGCTTATATGCAGCAATTTGACACCAACCAGAAGCTGGCCAGCCTTTACACTTATATGTTTTGCCACCATCAGTTACTTGAGAGCCTGCAACATATGACTTTAGGTTTGCAGTAGACCAAGCATCAGTAGCATTAGCTATTGAAAATGATCCTATACCTATCAAAGCACAAACCATAGTAGGTGTTAGTTTAAGTTTATTTTTCATAATGGAATTCTCCTAATACAAGTATTAATAACCGTAAGCGTATTGCTTACAAATTAATTTTATGCTTACGAAATAAAGCTAATCAAGAAAAAAATATTTTTCCTGATGTTTATTATGATTTGCATAAATAAATATTAATTTTTCTTTAAAGCTGGTTATGTATTATTGATTGCGACACAATATAACATATTGTGATAAATTGTTAATTATCAAAAACTAATAGCTGGCTGTAAAAACTAATAGCTAAAATATCTATAACTAATGGAATTGTTATATATTTTTAAATGCTATAATTTTGTTCATAAGTAGATTTTTGATTCTTTAGATGCACAAAAAAATATTTTTATTATCTTTACCACTTATACTATCGAATCTAGTTTTACCAATGGTTGGTATTGTCAATACTGCATTAATTGGACATCTCAGTGACAGCAATTATCTTGCTGCAATAGGCTTAGGAGTTTCAATAATAAATGTTATTTGTTTCATGTTTTCATTTTTTAGAATGAGTTTGACAGGGTTGATAGCTCAGTCATTAAATAATCTTGAAAAGATGCTAGAAATAGTTATAAAGGCCGTGTTAATTGCATTACTAATATCAATAATTGTTTTTAGTCTTAAAAGTGTGATTCTGGTTGTTGTATTAAAAATAGTAAATACTTCATTTGATATAAAAATGTTACTAGCAAACTTTTATAATATTGCTATTTATATTTTGCTTTTTTCATTACTAAATTATATTTTTATTGGTTTCTTTATTGGTGTTGGAAATCCTAGAGTAGTACTTTATAGTTCTATTATCTACATGAGTGTAGCAATAGGCTTGAGCACGCTCTTGGTGGTTATTTTAAATTACAATGTTGTTGGTGTAGCGATTTCTTTAGTTATAGCCTCTGCTAGTTGTAGTATTTATCTGAGTACAAAAATATTTAGATATTTCTATAAATTAGGTAGTTTTAGTATCAAAAAGTTGGTGGATTATAAGCTCTTAAATTTGCGTAGTTATATGCCTTTTCTTCAACTTAATATAAATATTTTTGTGCGTTCTTTATGTTTATTATTAGCATTTAATTCTTTTTATATATTTTCTTCGAATTACGGAAAAACTATTCTAGCAGCAAATACTATACTTGTAGAAATAGGTATGTTTTTTGCGATGTTTCTAGATGCTCTTGCTAATACAACTGAGTCGTTAGTTGCTCAAGCGTACGTTGATAAAAATACTAGCCTATTGAGAGAAACTATTTACAAAACATTTGTGCAAAGTATGATACTAACTCTGGTTTTATCTTTGGTTTATTTTTCTTTTAGTGGTTATATAATATCAATCTTTACCGATATTGTAGATGTTAAGATCCAGATAAATAAATATATTATTTTTTCGTTTCTTATGCCGTTATTTGCAAGTTTTAGCTTTTGGATAGATGGTGTGTTTGTAGGTCTCCTAAAGACTGTAGCAATGAGAAATGCGATGATTTTATCATCAGGAGTGTATATTGCTTTTGTTTTTTTATTACAACCCTATGAAAATTATGGCTTATGGATTGCGCTAATATTATTCTATATAGCTAGAACAGTATTTTTGATGCCTCCACTAGGTGAGTATATTAAAAAAGGAGTTTAAATGCCGCATATAATCTTAGAAGTACCTCAACAATTTGATACAGAATTAGCAAAGAAGGTAATAAATTTAGCGCAGCAATTTTTGGTAGAGAAGTTACCAACTAGATTAGAAACCTTTAAAAGTAGAGTTTATAGGTACAGTTTTAGTAGTGTAGCAGGAGATTATAGCTTAGATGTAATCCATGTGCATATTAAAGTTCTAAAAGGAAGAAAGCCTGAGCATCTAGAAGAAATCTCACAACAATTGAAAGCTAAAATTCGCCAATTATTAAATTCTGAAGTTAATCTAGACAATTATAGTGTAACTTTAGAGTTGATGGAGCTATCTACTGCTTATGCTAATTAATATTTGATTATCGTTATTATTTCACTAATATATACTAAAATCTTCAAACTTAGATATTAGAAAATTAATGAAAAACTATAATAGATTACTATTTTCATCATTAGGTGCTGCTTTTGAGTTCTATGATTTTGCAATATATTCTGTATTTGCTGTAGCTATTGGTAGTAAGTTTTTTGATAAAAGTAGTTCTATAAGTAATACTTTATTGGTTTTTTTAGTTTATATCGTTGGATATCTTGTGCGTCCTATTGGTGCTTGGGGGTTTGGATATATCGCTGATAAGAAGGGTAGAGCATTTGTCTTGAGGCTTAATATGTTCTTACTATTCTTCGCAACTCTTGCATTGGCTTTTTTACCCACGATAGAAAGTATTGGTGTTTTAGCTACTATTTTGTTTGTTGGATTGCGCTGTATACAATCATTGGCAGTAGGTGCTGAGATACCAGTATCAGTAGTATATATTGTCGAGAACTACCCTCAAAGACAAGGCTTTATGACAAGTATAGTGTTTTGTTGTTTGAGTATTGGGATTATGATGACATCACTTGTACTGTTTATATTAAATCATTTTACTAGCCAAAGCTTTATCGAAAATTACGGTTGGCGGATTGGATTTTTTATAGGTGCTTGTTTTACATTTATATTATTTTTCTTGAGAAAAAATATTGTAGATATTCCTAAAGTTACTGAAATGTTAGATAAACCTCGCTCTGAAAACTCTATGTTTATTGTGAAAGTAATTGTTGGTATAGCCTTAGTTGCTTGTATTGCTATGTTAACTACTCAGCTATATATGTTTTTACCCGCGTATAAACAAATGTATGTAGAGTCAAATTATGATATTTCTAGTTTACTTCTAACTGGTTCTATAATTATGGCGGTTAGTTGTTTGTTAGGTGGTTTTATTAGTGATTATGTATCTAAGTCTAAGATGATGGCGCTATTGATTTTGATAAGTATAGCAGTAACCCCAATCTTCTATAAAAATATGATTGCCGGAACTGATGTTTTTGCATGTTTTATTATTTTGTCAATTATAATGGGATTTTTTGCTTCAACATACAATGTGATTATTACAAATTTTTTTAGATTAGAGTATAGATGTCGTGGTTATGGTATTGCCTATAATTTGGGATATCTGATATTTTCTGCAGGTATACCTGCTCTGACAATATCACTTATAGCTACAACTAATAGCCTTTTAGTACCAGTGTATTTAGTTGTATTTGCTGGAGCTGTATCATTTTTTGGGATTGCTACGGCTAGTTGGTTTATGAGAAAGGCTTAAAAATCATTGCTGAAGGGTCTGATTTGAATTGATTATATAGTTCTATTATATATCTATCGGTCATAGATGATATGTAATCGCTTATTATTCTGGCTTTACCATGAGAGCTATGAGTGTTATAGAATATAGCACCAATATCATCTGGTAGTAGGCTTTCATCCGGAGTTGAGCTAATCAAAATATCAAAAATCTCTGAAATTATCTCTCGACCACGATACCTTAAGACATTAAGTTTAGGTGATTTTATTATTTTAAATAAAATATATTTTTTAAGTACTTCGACTTGTTTTCTAATTTCATTATTTAAATATACCTTTGAAATAATAGGAACTTCTAGGTTTAGGTCTAGCTCAATATTTTGAATGCAACTATTGACTAGTTTCGAGGTTAGTTTTGTACGTAACAAGCTATTATTAGCAATATTTTTTGATATCTTGTATATCTCCGTGCTATCTATATTGAAATCAATATAATCTGAAAATATATCTTTGAGGATATTTCGAATTTCATCTTTGGTTATCTCTAAATCGTTAGGCATTGCATTATAGATTTTATCTAGAAGCTTGTTATCAATACTTGCCATAGATAGTGGATCTATAAATCCGCCTTTAAGAGCATCTTCGACATCATAAGTTGAATAAGCAATATCATCTGCTACATCCATAATATAACATTCTATAGTTTTGAAGTTTTCTGTAGTTGTTATGCCATAGGGCTCGAGGAGCTTATGTTTGATATCTTCAACTAGTCTTGATTCTTCATTATAGTAGCCCTTCGTAAGCTTACCTAGATCACTAATTGGTGGAATAAGCTGATCATATTTTATAGTTGCTGCGAGAGTTCTATATGTTAGGTTTAAACCAAAAGTTTGCTTCTGATCAATATCTTTTTTCGCAGTATGTGATATTAGTCGTAGCGTCTGAGCATTACTTTCAAAACCACCAAAATTACGCATTTTTTTATTTAAGGCAACTTCACCATTATGACCAAAAGGAGGGTGACCAATATCATGACAGAGTGCTGCTGTTTCAATTAGATCATAATCTAAATTTAGACCATGTTCTGTGTTGAGTTTAACAGCTATAGATTTAGCTATTTGCGCTACTTCTAGAGAGTGAGTAAGCCTATTTCTAAAAAAGTCATTTTCAAAACTAGGGAAAATTTGTGTTTTTGCTTGAAGTCTTCTAAATGATGAAGAGTGGACAACACGAGCATAATCCCTTCTAAAAGGAGAAAAGTTATCTTTTTTTGATATATCATTATTTTGTCTTAGATAATCATTTTCATGATAAAGATTTAATGCCATATATACTCGAATATAATTTGTGATTATATATTAAATATTAGAGTAAATGATTAGATATGCAATATTTTAGTAGTAAGAAAGATAAAGAGATTAAGAATAATTATTCTTGAACATCAAACCTGCCAAGCATCATAACTTTATGCCAAGCTTTTGCAAAGTCGTTTACAAATTTTTGCTCATTACCATTTTCAGCATAAACTTGAGCCACAGCTTTAAGTTCAGAATTTGAACCAAAGATTAGATCTACAGAAGAAGCAGTCCACTTTTGTGCACCAGTTTTTCTATCTATACCGATATACTCACCATTGTTTGTGTCAGATTTTTCCCATTTTGTAGACATATCAAGTAAGTTTACAAAGAAGTTATTATTTAACTGACCTGGAGTTTTGGTAAATACACCTTCTTGAGAGTCATCGTAGTTTACATTTAGTGCACGCATACCACCAACTAATACTGTCATTTCAGGGATATTTAAATTAAGCATACTTGCTTTTTCAACTAATGCCTGAGGTAGTTTATTAGATGCTAGACTACCGTCACTATAGTTTACAAAGCCATCAGCTTTTGTTTTTAGATAGTTGAAAGAAGCAATGTCAGTTTGAGCTTGGGTAGCATCTGTTCTACCTGGTACAAATGGTATCTCTATACTATAGCCAGCCTCTTTAGCTGCTTGCTCAACACCTACATTACCACCTAGTACTATTAAGTCAGCTAATGATACTTTAGTGCCATCAGTTTTGCTATTGTTAAAGTTAGTTTGAATCTCTTTAAGCTTAGCAAGAACAACTTCAAGTTTAGCAGGTTCATTCATTTGCCAATCTTTTTCAGGAGCTAAAGCAATTCTTGCACCATTTGATCCACCTCTATAGTCGGTTTTACGATAAGTAGAAGCTGAATCCCAAGCAGTTTTTATAAGCTGTTGATTAGTTAATCCAGAGTTTATGATATCTTGCTTAAGTTGAGATATATCTTGAGCTGATACTTGCTTGTAGTTAGCTACAGGTACAGGATCTTGCCATATAAAGTTTTGCTTAGGAATCCACGGACCTATATATCTAGATTTTGGACCCATATCTCTATGAGTTAATTTAAACCATGCTTTAGCAAACTCTTCTTTAAATTCTTCAGGATTTTTATAGAATTCTTCAGCATATTTATTAAATATTGGATCTTCTTTCAGTGCTAAGTCTGTTGTAAACATTATAGGTTTATGTTTTACTCCTGGCTTATGAGCATCAGGAACCATATTTTCTGGCTTAGCATCTGTAGGAGTCCATTGGTGAGCTCCAGCAGGACTATGAGTTTTTTCCCAATTTAGATTATACAAGTTATGTAGGAAGTCATGGTTCCAGAAAGTCGGTGTAGAAGTCCAAGAACCTTCAAGACCACTACCCATGGTGTCATCACCATTACCTGTACCATAACTGTTATGCCAGCCAAGACCTTGCTGTTCAATAGGAGATTTATCTGGAGCAGGACCAATATCCTTTTTGATATCTTTTTCAGGAACTGCACCATGAGTTTTACCGAATGAATGTCCACCAGCAATAAGAGCTACAGTTTCTTTATCTGTCATGCCCATACCGCCAAATGCTTGACGAATATCGCTAGCAGCACCTTTGATATCCGGTTTACCATCTGGCCCCTCTGGGTTTACATATATCAGACCCATTTGCGTAGCAGCATAAGCTGGAGCAAGTTTGCCATTTTTGACATTGCTAGACATTAGCTCTTCAGGAGATACCCCCCAGTTTGTATCATCACCTTGCCAATCATCTTCTCTACCAAAGGCAAAACCAATCGGCTGCATACCCATAGATTCTAGAGAAACTGTACCAGCTAGAACAATTAGATCTGACCATGATACAGCATCACCATATTTCTGCTTGATTGGCCATAAAAGCTGTCTTGCTTTATCAAGGTTAACATTATCAGGCCAGCTATTTAGAGGAGAAAATCTTTGCTGACCACGATTAGCACCACCACGACCATCTACTACTCTGTAAGTACCCGCATCATGCCAAGATAGTCTAATAAAAAATGGCCCATAATTACCAAAATCAGCTGGCCACCAGTCTTGAGATTGGGTTAATAGATTTTGCATATCTTTCTTAAGCTGTTCTGTATCTAGCTTTTTAAAAGACTGATGATAGTTGTAATTTTTTCCCATTGGACTATCGAGTTTATTCAAATTGCGTAGTGGAGATAAATCTACACTTTGAGGCGTAGCTGTTTCGGTATTTTTGTCATCAGCAATAGCACTACTGGTTGCTAATAGCATACCTGACATTCCTAATGCCGTTACAATTTTTTTTAGCATGGTGATTTCCTTACTATAAAGTTAACTATTAATACAAGATTTTTCTTATATTCTCTAAATTAAACCAAATCCTATGTTTAAAATAAAATTAAGGTCTATAAGTGATTGTATGTAAATGAAAAAGTCTAGTCAAATAGTATATGGTTATAAGCTCTATAACAAATTCTTATAGATTCTTTTATTTAAGGATTTATTTCGATTTATTTATAATCCACCAGTGATATCAATAATAGTACCGGTGCAGTAGTTTGCACCATCTGATAATAACCAAATAACTCCACTAGCAATCTCTTCAGGATAACCACCTCTTTTAAGCGGGATTTTGTGTTTGATTTTATCAACTCTAGCAGCATCACCAGATAGTTTATGGATATCTGTATATGTAGAGCCAGGTCTTATACAGTTTACAAGGATTCCTTCATCAGCTAGTTCTTTTGATAAACCTTTTGTAAGAGTATCAATTGCACCCTTGGTACAAGCGTAATCTATATACTCATTAGGCGAGCCAGAGCGAGATGCACCAGATGATATATTAATAATCTTACCACCGCTATAACCATATTTTTGCGACATATTTTTTATAGCATGTTTTGCACATAGAATATTTCCAATAGCATTTACTTGGAATACTTTTTGTAGACGATCAATACTCATATTCTCTAGACGAGAAGTATGAAAAATCGTACTAGCGTTATTTATAAGCGCATACATGGAGCCATGGTCAGATATAAACTCATCAAACATTTTTTTGATATCTTCTTCATTTGCTATATCAGCACAATATGTTGATATATTGATATTATAGCTAGATAGCTGAGTTTTTAGCTTATCAACATTCTCATGATTTTTATTATAATGTAAACCAACATTATAACCAGCTTTTGCTGCAGCTAAAGCTATGGCAGATCCAATCCCACCATTAGCACCTGTTATTAAAATATTTTTAGTCATTATTAAAGCTCAATAAATTATTTTATCGCAATTCTAGCAGATGCCCTCAAGCAAGTCTCTTTCTACAGCGATAGCAGCTTGTTTTTGTGAATCTTTGAGGTTATTAATCAATATTGAGAATATATATTGCTTATCATTAGTGTAAAGATATCCAGATAGAGAAACTGAAGTTGTTCCGGTGCCGGTTTTTGCATAAACTTTGCCTTTTAATATGACGCTTGAGCGATTTTTAAGTGTACCGGTTTCTCCATATATTGGTAGTAGACTCCTAAAAAGCTCAAAACTCTTATGCTGAGATATCTGTTGTAATAGATTACTAATAAAATCAGCTGATAATAAATCATTATCTGACATCCCAGCACCATCTTCAATTTGAATTTGGCTAGTGTCAATTTTAAGCTTACTTTTTAGTATTTCATCAATAGCATTTTTGCCAGATACGATACTTCCGACTTGATTATACTTATAGCCTATAGTTCTTGTGATTGTCTGAGCATAAAGATTATCGGATACCAAAAGCATATGTTTTAGTAACTTTGTTAGATTAGCTGATTTATGATCTGCTAAAAATATTAGATTTTTTGGAAGTTTATTTGTGACTTTTATTTGTTTGGATGATGAAATTTTAAGCTGTGCAAGTTGAGCTAAGACAGCTTGTTGCATATGTCGTTGAGGATTTTCTATGGCAAAGCTAAAGGTATAATTGTTTAATGGTAAGCAACCACTAAGAACAAGTTTATGATCCACATAATTAGAGCTAAATTGGCAAGTCTTTAGTTGCTCTGGTTTAGCTACAACTAACTTATTCATAAAATTAATTTTCTCACCATCAGTTTGCTTTATTTTGAAGGAGTTAGAGCTTGGTGTAAGTTGAAGGGTTATTGCATTTTCATTCAAGTTATATATTGAACTTGGGGCTCCGTAACCAAATATAGAACTAGTATTGCTTTGATTGATAGGTGTATCACGCCCTTTAAAGTAGCGGTTTACAAAGTAGATATTCTTTATGCTGAGGATATGTTTTTTTTGTAAGCTCATTAAAAGTTTATTCAAGTCCCTGGTAGTAAAACTCGGGTCACCTGAAAACTCAATATAGAGATTGTTAATGGTATGATTATTAATATAATCATAATATATAGCAGTTGAGTATTTAAAGTGTTTACCAAGAAATAGTAATCCTGAGATGCCCGTTAATAATTTAGTGTTACTAGCGGGCATGAAGTTTTTGTTAGAGTCTTTTGAAAAAATAACGGCTTTATTCTGAGAGTCAATAATTTTGATCCCAATTAGTGCTGATTCAAGATTATGATATTTTATTGAGTTATTTAGTTTTTCATTTAACTCTTCAGAGTTAAATGAGAATGCTAAGTGAATTGTTAGTATGAAAAATAATAATGATTTAAATATTTTTGTAGACATTAAAGTCTTTGTACTTAACTTTCAGAAGCTTGATTATAACTAAGATTCCAACAGATAGCTAATAATGCAGTAGCAATTACACAAGAGCCTAATAAGAATATAAATACAGCATCCCAACCTAGCATAGTTGCGATAATACCAATTACAGCTTGAGCACCAACTGTACCTAGGAAATAGCCAAATAATCCTGTGAATCCAGCTGCAGTACCACCAGCTTTTTTAGGGACTAAGTCCAAGGCTAATATTCCGATCAGAGCGACAGGTCCGTAGATAAGTACACCCATAGCAGATAGTGAAAGTAGTAATATCCAAGCAGTGTCGCTGTACCAGTATACAAGCAAAGCACCCATAAATAAAAGCATACATATCACACCCATAGGAGCTCTACGACTACCAAAATATTTATCTGTTATCCAGCCAATTATTATAGTTCCTGGAATCGCAGGTAACTCAAATAATGCAAATCCCAAAAGTCCCGTTGTTGTTGACATGTGTTTAACATGAACAAGGTAATATGTTGACCAGCTTAAAAGACCATATCTAGCACAATAAACAAAAGCATTTGCAAATGCAATTAGCCAAACCCATTTATTATTTAGGACATATTTAAAGAAGATTTCTTTAGCTGAAAACTCTTGTTCATGATGAGCTTCTGAAGTTGTATAGCCTTTGTATACTTCTATAGCTGGTAAACCCACTGATTGAGGAGTATCTGCACCAAAAATTAGAACTAATATTGATACAAATATACACATTGCACCAGCAACATAAAAAAGACCGTGCCAGTTATCATTGAATATTAGTAGACCAATAGGTACAACCGCAATAGCTAAAAATCCTGCTCCGACATTATGAGCAGTATTCCAGATTCCCATTTTTGTGCCGCGCTCATTAGCACAGAACCAATGTGTCATGATACGCGCACATGCAGGCCAACCCATACCTTGCACCCAACCATTGATAAGCATAGCAATGAATAGCACAAGTACACCTAATGATAATAAGCTAGGTAATATTAGGTTTATAAGTCCCGTGATAAATAATCCAATAGCTAAAAATATCTTTGCATTACTTCTATCTGAGATATTTCCCATCAAAAATTTACTTATACCATAAGCTATACCTAAACCCGCTCCAATTAGTCCAAGCTCATCTGGAGTTAAGGTTGTAATATATTGTTTTGATACATCGAAACTACTACGACCAAAATAGTATGTGAAATAACCTATATAGGCTACCAAAAACATTCTTAGGCGCCAATGAGGGTATGCTTTTTGAATTTGCTCTTTAGCTAATAAAGGCAGAGCTTTCGCAGGTTTAAGAAAATTCATTATTAATTGGTAAATATTAAACAATAGTAATTCGCTAGTTTAGTTTAATTTTTGGTATTCAGCAATATAAATTAACTGTTTAACTGTGATGTTTTAGGTAATGATTAGAATTTTTTTGGAAAAGGGATGTTAGGATAAGCAGGTGGTAAATCTAAACCTTTAGCTGCTTCTACACCTCTTAGTATGTCTGGTCTATCAGTAATGATACCATCAACTTTCCAATCGATTAAGTTATTGATAACTTCATAGTTGAAATCACTACCTTCATCTTCTGTCCAGCCCCAAGTCACAACTTTGACACCTAGTTTATGAGCTTCTTCAACATCTTTTTTAGTTAGATCTTTTTCATAAGGTTCCCAGAATGTACCGCCTAATTTTTTGACCATCAATGGATAATTGTAATTATAGTCTTTAGGGTCAAGTGGAGCTGTCCATTTTTGATAATCTGTCATCTGCTTTGCTTGTTCTGCATTCATTGGCTCTGTTGTATGATCTGTCAAATATGCTGTTTTAACTTTTGGATTTAATTTCTGTAAATCTACTAGAGCTTGCCATTCAAAAGATTGTACTTCAACATTATCAGTCATATCTGTTTCAACTAAAACCTTATTTAAAGCTTCAGCCATTTCTTCAGCAGTCCAGCTTGCATTCGGGTCATAAGGGTTGGTTTTTATTTCAATTTGTAGACGAACTCTACTACCAACATTAGATTTGACATAGTTAATAACTTCTTCTAGTGTTGGCATGTGGACATTATCCATACCAATATGATTTGGATACATTTTTGCTGTTGCAGAATTAGGTTTTATATATCCAACTGTGTATTTTTTGACTTGATCTAAAGTGAGATCTTTTATTGGAGTTTTTTCTGTTACCCAATTACCATTTTCATCTTTTGTAAGATCTGGGTTTAGTGTTAAATCGTGTGTTACAACTAAAACTTTGTCTTTAGTCATATTTATATCCATATCAATAACATCGACACCAACACGCATAGCCTCTGTATATGCTGGCAAAGTGTTTTCTGGAGCAATAGGTCTAAGACCTCTATGAGCGTAAATGTTTATAACATCAGCAGTAGCGATACTAACACTACATAAAGTAAAAGCAGTTGCGGTAATTTTTTTGAACATTTTGACTTACATGATTTGGTTGAAAGCAGAAGTGTAATTACTTTTTTATTATCAAATAGCAATATTTTTATATCAGAAAAATGGTTTTTTATGATAGTTGTTTACTTTATAATCACCGTAGTGATTTTTATCTTTGATTAGTGATGTCGATTAGAAAAAAAATTATAATTGTATCGATTATATTTGTTATTTTTGTCTTAGGATTTATTTATTATATTAGTAGATCGAGTATTAAAGTAATTCCTGGTTACGTTGATACAGATGTTAGATATATATCTTCACAGGAAAGTGGAAGGCTTCTTAGATTAGATGTAAGTCAAGGAGAGTATATTAGAGAGGGGCAATCATTATTTCTAATTGATTCATCAAAAAATCAGACTTTATTAGATTCAAATAAATTTTTGTACAGTGCATCTCAGGCAGTCTCAGAAAATATGTCTAAAGGTAAAAGACAACCATATATAGAAAAGACAGCCATCGATATATCTAATGCTAAAGCAAATTTAGCCGTTGCATCTAAAGAGTATCAGCGCCAACAAATGTTATTAAAAGATGATAGTACTTCTCAAAAAGAATTTGAACAGGCGCAAAGTAAATATATCCAAGCAAATAATCAAGTTGAAGCATTAGAGGTAATGCAAATTATTAATAATTTACCTGCTCGAGAGGGTTTGCGAAATGCGGTTGACTTTATGTCAAAATTTATCAATAGTAACTCTAAATATTTACAACAAAAAATCAGTTCAGCAGATGTTAAATCACTAGAAAATGGTTATGTTTATCAGATTTTTTATCACAAAGGTGAAGAAGTACGGGCGTATAGTCCAGTAATGACTATTATTAATCCTAAAGATGTATATATTGTATTTTACTTATCAAAGGATAATTTAGCTAACCTACATATTGGCCAAACTATTAAATTTATTACACCTAATAATAAGAGTTTAGAAGCTAAAGTTAGTTATATCTCACAAAAGGCTGAATATACACCACCATTATTGTATGGCATAAATTCTGATTCAGAGATTTCTTTTGAAGTGCATGCTAAGGTTGATTACTCCGCAAATAGCTCTGAGATCCATATCGGAGAGCCTGTAAAGGTAGAGCTAAGATGATAAGTGACAAAGAGGATCAACTAATAATAGATGTCAAAAACCTTACCAAAGTCTATGGTGATAAAACGGTAGTTGATAATATCTCTCTGCAAGTTAAGCAAGGGGATATTTATGGTTTTTTGGGACCTAATGGTTCAGGTAAGACAACCTCTATAAGAATGGTATGTGGTCTACTTCCAATTACAAAAGGTGAGGGTACTTGTCTTGGTTATGATATAGGTACTCACGCGAGTATTATCAAACAGCAAGTTGGTTACATGACTCAGAAATTTACACTCTATCCCGATCTTACAGTTAGAGAGAATCTCAAGATTTTTGCGCGACTTCATAGTTTAAAAAATATTAAAGAAGCTGTTGAGAAGACTATAGATAATTTACAGATAGGTAAAGCTAGAGCAAATCAAAAGGCTTATGAGCTATCAGGTGGTTGGAAACAAAGATTAGCTTTGGGTGTGGCAACAATTCATGATCCTAAATTACTACTATTAGATGAACCTACAGCCGGAGTAGATCCAAAAGCCCGTAGAGAGTTTTGGGACTATATATCAACACTATCAAGTAAAGGCATCACAACATTGGTATCAACTCACTATATGGATGAAGCAGAAAGATGCAATAAGTTGTCATATATCGCTTATGGAAAGCTGTTATCTAGTGGTACTCAAAAAGATATTATTGATAGCTGTGGTATCAAAACATACAATATTTCAGGCAAAAATGTTTATAGCCTTGTGTTAGAGCTTCAAGATAATACTGAAATTGAGCAAGTATCAATGTTTGGTAGTAGTGTACATCTTAGTGTTAAAAATAATGTTGATATTACACACATTCAAACAAAGTATAATCAATTTGAATGGCAATCAATAGAAACATCACTTGAGGATGCTTTTATATATTTGATGAGTAGCCAAAAGGATAACTTTGCATGAAGTATTTTGATATTAATAGATACTATGCGATTTTTCTCAAAGAAGTTATTCATATGCTTAGAGATAAAGTCACAATTGGACTAGTAATTGGTATACCACTTATTCAGCTAATACTATTTGGCTTTGCTATAAATATGAATCCAAAGCATCTAAGTACAGCAATAGTTAATGCTGATAAGACACTACAAACAAACTATCTAATCGAGAAAATTAATAATACTGGTTATTTTGATATCAAATATCAAGACATCTCAAGAGATGATGCGACAACACTAATGCGTAAAGGTAAGGTACAGTTTATTATAGATATACCGCCTAACTTTACTAAGCAAGTCTATCGTGGTGAATCTCCGAATATTCTAATAATAGCAGATGGAGCAAATGCAACTTCAAACTCAGGTGCTTTACAAGCTGTTGATAAGGTCAAAGAGATATACAGTCAATACTTTTCTAATAAGCAGATACCTCAGCCACAGCCTTTTAATTTTGTAATCCATAATAAATATAATCCGGAGAGTAAAACACAAAATAATATCGTACCAGCATTGGCAGGAGTGATTTTGACTATGACTATGGTTATGGTTACATCTTTGACAATCACACGCGAGAAAGAGTATGGAACTATGGAATCTCTACTTGCGACACCTGTTACATCTCTTGAGATTATTTTCGGTAAGATTACTCCATATATTGTGGTTGGCTATATTCAGTTATTGCTTATTATAATATTTGCCAAAGTAATATTTGGAATAACTATAGTTGGTAGTATTTTACTATTACTTATCGCAACTTTTCCTTTCATTATTGCAAATCTCTTGGTGGGTATTACATTTTCAACTATTGCTGACACACAATTACAAGCAATGCAAATGACATTTTTCTTTTTCTTACCATCGATATTGCTGTCAGGGTTTATGTTTCCATTTGATGGTATGCCAGAGTGGGCACAAGTCATAGGTAATATTTTACCATTAACTCATTATCTAAATATTGTCCGAGAAATTCTTCTCAAAGGAGGAAGATTCTTTGATATCCTCAATAGTATTTACCCACTATTGATTTTTATGATAGTGGTTTCGATAATATGTATTAAAAAATACAAAAATACTATTTAGATTATTTAGATGAACTTTAATTCTACTTAAATACAAATTTCTTTTATGGTATCTTTAATGCTTAAAAATTAGAATCTAAAAAATTAGGAAATAAGTTTGTTAAATTATAAAGAGAATTTTGTTGGCAGGAACATTAAGTCAGATGTATTATCTGGTTTTGTAGTTGCAGTTGCTCTTATCCCTGAAGCTATAGGCTTTTCATTCATTGCAGGAGTATCTCCTACAGTTGGTTTATATACTGCTTTTATATTAGGTTTGATAACAGCTCTTATAGGTGGTAAGCCTGGGATGGTCTCTGGAGCAACTGGAGCGGTAGCAGTTGTGTTAGTAAGCTTAGGTATTCAAGTTAAAGCATCACTTTCTCCTGAGATGCTTCATAGCTTAACAGCTTCAGGAGAATTGAGTAGTTATATCTTACAGTACATATTGTTATGTGCGATTATGGCTGGTGTTATACAAGTTATAATTGGGATACTTCGCTTAGGTAAGTTGATTAGACTAGTACCACAACCAGCGATGTATGGTTTTGTTAATGGTTTAGCGATAGTTATCGCGCTAGCGCAAATACCATTGTTTAGAGATGAAGGAATTGCAATGTATGTTCTAGTTGGTGTAACTATGCTGATTGTTTACTTCTTGCCTAAATTTACTGACAAAGTGCCTTCAGGTCTAGTAGCAATTATTGTTATAACAGCTGTAGTTGTATTCTTCAAATTACAGACAAAAAATGTTGGAGATTTGGCAGATATCTCTGGAGCATTTCCAAGTTTTGCATTGCCTAATATTCATTTGACTATGCAGTCATTTCTTATAGTATTGCCTTATGCTGTGATTGTTGCACTTGTTGGCTTGATTGAATCACTGCTAACATTATCAGTGCTTGATGAAATGGATAATAAGCGTGGTAATGGTAATCAAGAATGTATCGCTCAAGGTACTGGTAATATTGTTTGTGGTTTCTTTGGTGGTATGGCTGGTTGTACTATGATAGGTCAGTCGATAATTAACTTCACAAATGGTGGACGTGGGCGTTTATCATCATTAACAGCAGCATTGCTATTGATATCTTTTGTAGTTGCTCTATCTGGGTATATATCTTATATTCCTGTCGCGGTTTTAGCTGGTATTATGTTTATGGTGTGTATCAATACTTTTGAGTGGGAGAGTGTTAATCGTATCCGTTATATGCCAAATTCAGATAAGGTGGTTTTAGTAGCAGTTACTGTTATTACTGTATTTTCAGATTTAGCGATTGCTGTTATTTCTGGTGTGATTATTTCAGCTTTAGTTTTTGCTTGGAAAAGTTCACAAGTACATAGCCGTACTCATAGAGAAGATGACAATACAAAAGTATATGAGTTTTTTGGACCACTATTTTTTGGTTCAACATCTTCGTTTAAGAGCTTATTTGATGTAAATTATGATCCAGATAATATTATATTAGATTTTGCTAACTCTAGAGTTATGGATATTTCCGGAGCTGAGGCAATAGATGATATTACTAAGAAATACTTGGATTTAGGTAAAAAAGTTACGCTTAAACATCTAAGTGAAGATTGTCGTAAAATACTCAAAAGTGCAGGTCCATACTGTGTTTTTGAAGAAATAGATCCAACTTATAAACTCGCGAGGGATGTCTAATGGAAAAGATTAAAATAAATACTACTAATGCACCGCAAGCTATAGGTTCGTATGAGCAAGCTATAAAAGTAGGAAACTTTGTATATACTTCTGGTCAAATACCACTAAAAGCAGATGGCACTATGTCTGGAGAGTGTGTTAAAGAACAAACTACTCAAGTTATGCGGAATCTAAAAGCAGTATTAGAAGCAGCTGGCTCAGGTCTAGATAAAGTAATCAAGGCAACTATCTTTATCAAAGATATGACAGAGTTTAAGCTTATTGATGAAGTTTATGGCTCTTTCTTTAATGGTAATTTCCCAGCTCGTTCATGTGTAGAGGTAGCTAGATTACCAAGAGATGTGAGAGTTGAAATAGAAGCAGTGGCTTTAGCAGAGTAATAATTTTCTAATATACTATCTCTTAGTGTAAGAGACTATAAAGTTTAAAGCCTAAGACAGTAATTATCATCACTACAGAAGGGTAGAATGTTAAAGTAAACCCTAAAGCTCTGGCACTGGCTCCTTTTCTATAATTGACAAAGAATAATATTCTTCCTAGAGCAAAAGTGAAAGCTGCGAAAATGATAGTTGACATACTTTGAGCTGGCATGGCTGCAGACCAAGCAGTGTATGCTACAAAAGCTATGCATAATTGTTCTAAAGTATTCTGTATTAAAGATTGTAGGATCTTAGCTTGCTGTGATCCTTGTGTTAACCCACTACCATTTATATCAGTATCACTAAAGAAGCGATATTTTGCTAATCTTGCTACGGCAATTATAAGAAATACTCCAGGAATTATTAAACTATTAAAAGCTATAGTAATTTTATTATCTATTTTTTCCAAATTAAAAACATCACATATTGATCCTATAGCAACTATCAAAACAGATAGAACTATTCCAATTGATAATCCCTGTAAAACGCCTTTTTGTTCATTGGTCATTATAGCTAATCCTATATTTTTATCTCTTAGAAGTATTATGATTTCTTAAATGATAACTTGCAAACTTTAGTAAAAACAATTTACTTAGGATATCTTTATAAGATATATTGAAATTATGACTTCTTAATTTTGAGATCAATATGAAAATATTTCGTCATTTATATGCACAGGTTTTACTTGGTATATTTATAGGAGTTTTACTTGGAATTATTACTCCTCATTTCGCTGTAGCTTTGAAGCCTTTTGCAGATGTTTTTGTTAAATTAATCAAGCTGATGATAGCTCCAATTATTTTCCTCACTTTGGTATCTGGTATTGCTGCAATGAAAGATTTAAAAGCAGTGGGTAAGATAGGTGGAGTGGCATTATTGTATTTTTTCTCAATGACTATAGTTGCTCTAATCATTGGGATGTTTACAGCAAATTTATTAAAGCCTGGATTAGGTCTTAATATTGACCCATCTACTCTAGATGCGAGTGCTGCAAAAGCTTATATGGGTAATGTTGAGCATGTAGAGAGTATTCAAGGTTTCTTTATGAATATTATCCCTCATACATTTGTAGGAGCTTTTACAGATGGTGATATTTTGCAGGTACTATTTGTATCAATATTATTTGCTGTTGGCTTAGTAATGTATGGAGAATCAGGCAAGCCAATACTAGATGGTATCCAGAGCTTATCCAAAGTGTTTTTTAAGATAATTCATGTGATAATGCACTATTCACCGATAGCTGCTTGTGCTGCGATTGGTTATACAATAGGTATGTATGGGGCAGGTACACTACTTGGTTTATTAGGGTTGTTGCTATGCTTTTATATTACATGTTTGATATTTATCTTAGTATTTTTAGGATTAATACTAAAGCTATATTGTGGCATAAATATATTTAAACTACTTGGATATATTAAGACAGAAATACTTATCGTATTAGGTACTTCATCATCAGAAACTGTTTTGCCAAATTTGATGGAGAAACTTGAGAATTTAGGTTGTGATAAATCGGTTGTAGGTCTGGTGATACCAACGGGATATTCTTTTAATTTAGATGGTACAGCGATATATTTGTCACTAGCTGCGATATTTATAGCACAAGCACTAGGTATAGAGCTTACTTTGAGCCAGCAGGTTTTTATGTTATTAATTATGGTTATTAGTTCAAAAGGAGCTGCAGGTGTTACAGGCAGTGGATTTATCATATTAGCGAGTACTTTGAGTGCCTTGGGCGTAGTACCAGTTGCAGGTATTGTGATTATCTTAGGTATAGATAGATTTATGTCAGAAGGGCGTGCTATTACAAATATGATTGGTAATACTATTGGGACAATTATAATATCCAAATGGCAGAAGAAATTAGATATTGATAAATTAAATAGAGAGTTGAGAGGGTAACTTACAGTCTAACAACTCTATCAAAACTTTCCAAAAGCTTAGCATTATGAGTAATAAATATAACAGTTTTATTTTGCATAAGCTCAACTAAGTTTTCAAAAACTAATCTTTCAGTTTCTTTATCAAGACCTTCGGTTGGCTCATCTAATATAAGTATAGGTTTATCTTGTAAGAATGCACGCGCTAAAGCTAGGCGTTTTTGCTGACCGCCTGATAATTGCCTACCAAGCTCACCAGTCCAAGTATCCAGTCCTTTTGGTAGAGATTCAACATGGTTTTTTAGTTCAACTTTTCCTAAGGCTTCTAGGAGCTCTTCTTCAGTAGCATTATCTTTAGCAATCTTTAGATTTTCTCTAATTGTTGTGTTAAAGATATGTGGAGATTGATTAATCACAGTCATTAGGTTTCTAAGTTGATCTTCGTTAAATTCTTTGATATTTCTATCACCGATAGCGATTTCACCACTATTAACATCCCAGAATCTAGCAAGTAGGTTGATAATGGTAGATTTGCCTTTTCCTGTTGGTGCGAATAGTGCTACTTTTTCATTTTGTTTGATTTCTAAACAAAAATCTTTAAGTACTGATTGCTCTGCATTATATCCAAAATCAACATTATTGAAGCTGATACTATAGTTATCTAAACTAATGTCAGAGTTTGTTGGATATTCAACATTTGCTTTAGCATCTGTAATATTTAATATCCTTTTTGAAGCAGAAATTGTCTTACCTAAATACTGATATGCTAGTGGTAATGGCATAATTGACTCAAACATCGCCATTATCGCCAAGAATATCAAAGCAATAAATGCACCACTTATATAGCCATTTTGAGTTAGTTTGACTGCAAAGACTGTTACCATAACTACAGTTAAGCCTAATGCCAAAGTCATTAAAGCACTACCAAAACCACTTATAAAACTAATTTTTTCTTCTTGGTTTAGTAGTTCAGAATTTTGTTTTTTAATATTTTCTAGATGCTTACCTTCTAAGTCAAAGATTTTAAGCTCTGCTAGAGAGTTAACATGTTCTGTGATATTTGTCTTTAGCTCTGCACTAGTGTGATTAAGATCTTGAGTTTTTTTCATGGCTAATAGACTACTAACTAATGGTATTACAAACCCTATTAGCAACAGTGCTATAAATGTAAGTAGTGTGAGACTTAAGCTAAAGAAACTAAATAATATAGCTATAGTTATACTTGCTAAGACAAATACAACGGTTGGAGAAATTATACGAATATATAGATTATCTAATGCACCAATATCATTGACTAGACGTGTAAGTAAGTCGCCACTTTTATATTTGTACAAATGAGAAGGCGCAAGTGGTTCAAGCTTTTGATAGAACCATACACGAATATCTGTAATTATTCTAAAAGTTGCTTCATGTGTTAGTATTCTTTCACCATATCTACTTAGTATTCTACCAAGTGAGAAAGAGCGTACACCAGCAGAAGGGTAAAAATAGTTAAATGAAGTTGCAATAGCATAGGTAGTAGTAGCCAAGTAACCAGTATATGAGATAAACCAGCCAGATAGTGACATTAGTCCTATACCCATAAGTATTGCTGACCATGCAAGTAGGGTACCCAAGAGCATCCATTGAGTTTGATTTTTAAACAGCTTTATAAATGGTATTAAATTTCTCATGCTGTTACCTCATTTCTATAGAAGTTATAGAATTCACTATTTTGATCGCTAACTAACTCTTCAAATGTTCCTGTTTCAACTATTTTTCCATCTGTTAAGACTACAATTTTGTCAACACACTCTAGGAAGCTTAATTTGTGAGTTAGCATAATCACAGTTTTATCATTCCAGTTTGATTTAAGTGAGTTGATAATTTTTTCTTCACTATTTTTATCTAAGCTCGCTGTAGGTTCATCGAGAATTAGAATATCATGAGGCTTTAGATATGCACGAGCTAAAGCTAATCTTTGTGCTTGACCTCCAGATACTCCTATATTCTGCTCACCAACCTCCGTATCTAAACCATTTGCAAGAGAGCTTACAAAGTCATTTAAATCAGCGTTTTGTAAAGCTTGATTTATTTGCTTATCTGTAGCACTAGCATTTGCCAGTAGTAGATTATCTTTGATAGAACCTTTGAATAATGATGAGTTTTGTCCTAGCCACGAGATATTTCTAAGCCAAGATTTTTCTTCAAGATTTTTTAGCTCAATATTGTTATTAACTAAGATATTGCCTTGATATTTTATAAAACCAAGTAGCGTATTTATCAGTGTGGTTTTACCTGCGCCACTAGCTCCAACTATAGCTATTTTTTCTTTGTGATTAATCTCTAAAGAAACATTATCAAGAGCCGTTTTATCATCATACTTAACTATCAGATCTTTGATGTTTATAGAGTTTACTTTATCGTTAAAGATTTCATTTCTTTCTTGATGAGATGGTTGCATCTCAAATATTTTAGAAATTTCTAGAGCTGCACCAACTGCTTCCGCTTTGGCATGATAATGAGTGCTAAGCTCTCTAAGGGGCATAAAAAATTCAGGGGCTAAAAGTAGAATAAATAATCCACCCTGTAAAGTTATATTTTCTAGCGACCACCAAATATCATTACCTGCGCCGGCATTGATAAAGCCCATACCAAGATATATCGCAACTAGAGCGATAGAAGCAGCAGCAAAAAGCTCAAGTACAGCCGAAGATAAAAAGGCAATTTTAAGAACTTTCATTGTACGGATTCTATAGTTATCAGATGCTTCGTAAATAGTCTCGCTATGAGATTTACTTTTATTAAAAAGTTTTAGAGTTGTAAGTCCTTTTAGAGTATCTAAGAAAGTCATACTCATTCTTGCAAGTGTTTTAAAATGTTTTTGGCTCTCAGATTCTGCACCTAAACCTACCAAGATCATAAATAGTGGTATAAGAGGAGCACATATTAGTAGTAGAATCCCACAGACTATACTTTGTGGAAATATGAATACTAGAATAGCCAGTGGTAATAGTCCAGATAATGTTATTTGAGGTAAAAATTTAGTCAAGAAACCTGTTAACCCTTCAACTTGCTCCATAGCACTAGTTATTATGTTGGCATTAGAAGTTTTATTAAGCTCAATAGGACCAAGACTATTGACATGAGCTAGGATATCTTCTCGAATTTGTTTTTTGACCATTGTTGCGGCTTTGTAGCTTACTATTTCTCGGATCCAGCTTAGAGCAGCTCTAACTAGTACAATCACAATAATCAAAACAAAATAAGTACTTAGTTGAACTAAGGTTGAATTTTGTAGATATGCTTCATAAGAAATATGAGCAAGTAAATACAGCTGACCTATTAGTAGTAGACCACTAAGAAAAGCGATTAATACAGTTAATTTAATCCATTTTTTAGCAGGAGATGCGATATCTTTAAGCCAATCCCTTGCTAGTTTCTTATCTTCTTTAGATGCATCTGATAGCATTAGAAATTCATTAGTTTTTATTTTGTTTTAAATTATAACACAATAGAATTACAAACTTGTTTATCATGTCAAACTAGTGCTGAAATATAGTAAAAAAAAGAGTTTTGTGGTAATTTTTATAATAGTTAATTCATTACCCTGAGGTTTATGGGATGAAAAAAAGATATATACACTTATTTATATTGGGCCTAGTAATAGTACCATTATTTTGTGGGGCTGTTCCTGAAGCTACCTCTATGGATACTCCAGCTCAAAATATAAGTGATGATGGTAGTACAAATCAACAGCAATCAGAAACTGTCAAAACTTTGTCGGATGTCGAGTCTGAAAATAATCAAGCAACTATTAATAACTCCAGTAAGACTCAAACTATGAAAGAGGAAATTAGTAATATTGATGATGCAGCTAATGGTTTGACCAGCTAGCTAAATTTAATAAATTTGATATATAGCTATTAGGAGATTATTTTATGAAAAAAATTAAGATAGCAATTGCCATGGCAACCTTGGGGTTATCTACTTTGTCATTAGGATATGCCGATGACTTTGACTATTCACAAGGAGATTCTTATCAGGTGGGCAAGGAGCTTGGTCAATCAGTTACTCAAGCAAAACAGGATATTATTGAGAAGACTAACAATGCTTCACAATCTATGAATCAAACATATAATGATGTTAAGAATAAATTTTCAGAAACAGCTAATCAGATAGTAGATCAGGCAAATAAAAGTCAAGAAGTTATAAAAGCAAAGGCAAGTGATGCATCAGATACTTTGAATGATATGACTAATAGCGCCCAAACAAAAGTTCAAAACTTTAAAAAAGGATTTGATGAAGGTACAAGTGATGATCAAGCCAGTAGCGGCGCTACGATGGTTTTTTAAAAAGTTAGAGTAGAATTTTTATGAAAATGTTTAAGAAAATTTTTGGGAAAATTAATGTTCCATTAATTATTTTCCTAGTATTAGTGGGTGGATTGTTATTTGTTGCAAATATGAAGAATCAACCTGTAAAAGAAGCTAAAGAAAAAGTAAATAATGCTGTGGATAATGTCTCTAAGTCACTTAATAGTGCAGCAAAAAGCAATAGTAGCCCAATAGAATCATAGCTATAGATTTATCTAAAAGTAAAAATAGTAGGGTTGATTTTTATTTTTGTAACTACTTTATATAGTAGATGAATATTCCAATATATCATTGATATGCTTGAGGCAATTGCTAATCCATATACACCCCAGTATATCGTAAAAATACTTCCTAATACGATATTTAGAATTAGTGCAATATAAAATGCAAAGCAAGTACTTCTTTCAAATCCTGCCATGTTAAGAATAGTTGCTACACAACCAGAAAGGACATTAACAATTTGCCCAATCATTAGAATACAGAAAATAAAGTATGATGTTGTATATTGCTCTCCATACATCAAAGTTATTGGATAACCACAAATAATAAGCCCTAGAATAGCGAGAATAGAAAGAATAAATATTATTCTAGTATATGATGATATCTTTTGTTGAAATATCTCTCTAGAATTATTTTTGTAGTCATCTGCTATCTGTGATAAAACATTTGAGTTGACAGCATTTAATACAAAGCTTACTAAAGCACTGAGCTGTAGCGCAACACCGAATAGTGCTACATCACTAGGACCTGACAATCCTTTTAAAATGATAATATCAATCTGTGATAGAAGTAATAATCCCCATTGCATTAAGGCAAAAGATAAATTGCTACCAACAGGTTTGGCACTTTCAAAACTATATTTAGATGTTTGGATAAGCCATATAGATGTAACATATATGGTCATAAAAATCATCATTGTGCCAATAAGCATTGTAGTATCATTAATGTATAAAACTATAAAAGCTATAGTTAAAAATAGCATAATAAATCTTAAGCCAAGTTGCATTAAATTGGCAAAAACAACCACTCTTCTTGCGACAAAGAATGATTGGAATATATTTGCCATAAAAAATGGTACGGCAAATAAGAGTGCAAAATTTTCTATAGAATTATCATGGTGTTCAGAGTGGTTATAAAAAGTTATTAGAGCAATCAATATGATTACTATTGCAAAGCCTCGTTTAAAGTACCAGTTGTGGACTCGATACGTTTCTTTATGGCGCTCAAAGTTGCTTTTTAGGTCAGATTTACCCCAAGTTCTAGCTAATATGCCTCCGGCTCCCATAGTTGCTATTACTGCTATGATAGTGGCAACTGTAACTCCAAAGATATAAAAGCCATAGTCTTTTATATTCAGGTGCCGAGCCAACAGTATAGCCGTAATAAATGCACATGCTTGACCCAAAGCTTGAACTACCATTGTTTGCAAAGATTTAGATAGTATATGATTAGAACGTATTTTATTTATCAAGATTAGCTAAGTAATTTATTTTTCAATTAATTTAACAAGATTTTAACAGTAAAGAGCAGATAATATAAGGATAATTTTGACTAGATTACTTTGTTTGTGTATTGAATGTCTCTAGTGCAAGAGCAAGAGAACCTTTGACGCCTGTATTATCGCCAAAAGAAGCAGGTACTATAAAGCTATCCATATCTTTTAATGCAGGATAGTCAAAGTAGTTATTTAAGTATTGTTTCACATTTTTACGAATCATATCAAACAAGATTGTTTTATGCATTACACCACCTCCAAGAATAATCTTTTCTGGAGAAAATGCGCATATATAGTTTACCAATGCTTTTGCTAGATATTCTGCTTCAAATATCCATGCAATATGATCATCGTTAAGAGCTCCTGCATGAGCAACTTGCCATCTTTTATTTATAGCTGTACCAGAAGCTAGACCCTCTATACATGTGCCATGAAAAGGGCAGCAGCCCTCGAATTTATCTTTAGGATTTTGTGGGATGAAAAGATGACCAATCTCAGGATGCATAGCTCCTTGGACTAATCTATTATTACATATAACACCGCCACCAACACCAGTACCAACTGTTAGATATAAAAGATTTTCTAAATCTTGAGCACAACCCCAAAGTTGTTCGCAAATTGCCGCAGCATTTACATCAGTATTAAAACCAATCGGTCCTTTATATACTGACTTTATAGCTCCAACGATATCAAAGTTTTGCCATGCTATCTTAGGGGTGTTTGTAATGTATCCATAAGTTTTAGATTTGATGTTGATATCAATAGGTCCAAAACATGCCAAACCTAGAGCTTTGATCTCATAGTTGTTTTGATAACCTGCTATTATCCTAAGAACTTCAGACATTGTTTCTTCAGGAGTGGAAGTATCTGTACGATGACGTTCAATTACATTTCCATCAAAATCACCAATAGTTGTAAAAAACTTGGTTCCACCAGCTTCTATACCTAGTAAATGCATATAAATTGATCTAATTAATGTATCTAATATTTTAAATATTATCACTGATAAGTTTAGTTTAGAATTATTTGACTGAATGTTTATTAAGTTTTTAAGAAATTTATTTTGGGTTTTATAATTTGTTCGTAAATATTTTCAGATCTTTTTTCAAAGTCATATTTTAAAGTTAGTACTTTAATCTTCTATAATATTTCCCTGATGAAATTTCATTTTCCAGTCATTATCTACTTTAATCCAAATAGAACATCTATGGTGTTTTTGAGGGCTATCTAAATTTATAGTTTTATATGTTACCAATACTATATGCTCATTAAGCTTATCAATCTCAAAGCTATCATTAACTATTTTCATGTTAATTTTAGCTGGTGAGAATGTGGATTCTAAAATGTCTTTTTTTGTATAGAAATATCCAGATTTTCCAAACTCTTTAAAGTCATCCATTAAAACTCTAGATATATATTTATAATCAAAGCGAGTTTCATAGGATAGTAAAGATTGCTCTAGATTAAGAAGAAGTTGACAAAGAGAAGTCATAGGATTATTTAATAACAGAAATTCCACCCATATAGTTAATGAGTGCTTCAGGAATCATGATAGATCCATTTTCTTGTTGGTAATTTTCAATAATAGCTAATAATGTTCTACCAACTGCTAAACCAGAACCATTTAAAGTATGTACTAATTCAGGTTTTTTCATACTTGGATTTTTGTGTCTAGCTTTCATACGACGTGCTTGGAAGTCTCCGCACCAACTACATGATGATATTTCTCTATAGGTATTTTGAGAAGGTATCCATACTTCTAGATCATAAGTCTTTTTCGCACTAAAGCCCATATCTCCTGTACAAAGTTTGACTACTCTGTATGGTAGGTTTAGTTTTTGTAGTACTTTCTCTGCATGAGATGTTAATAGCTCCAAAGATTCTTCACCTTTATCAGCTGTAGTGATATGGACCATCTCAACTTTCTCAAATTGATGTTGACGAATTAAACCTTTAGTATCACGGCCATAAGAACCAGCCTCACTTCTAAAACATGGTGTGTGTGCTGTGTAGTATCTAGGTAGAGATTCTGTATCTAAGATTTCATCTCTGACTAGATTTGTGATAGGTACTTCTGCCGTTGGTATTAGGCTATATTCAAAGTCACCTTCTAATTTAAACAAATCTTCAGAGAATTTAGGTAACTGGCCTGTTCCATATAAACTATCATTATTTACCATATATGGCACATATAATTCTTCATAGCCATGCTTTTCTGTATGCATATCTAACATGAATTGTGTCAATGCACGATGAAGCTTAGCAATTTTACTTTTTAGAACTACAAAGCGACTACCTGTGATTTTTGCTGCAGCTTTGAAGTCAATCATATTGAGTATTTCACCTATATCTGCATGATCTTTAGCTTGAGCTTCAGGATGAAATTCACGAGGAGTCCCCCATTTTTTTATCTCGACATTTTCACTCTCATCCTTACCAACTGGTACATCATCAGCTGGAAGATTTGGCATTGAAAGAAGAGTGTTGTTTATACAATCTTGAAGGTCTTTTAGCTCTTTTTCGATTACTTTTAGTTCATCGTTAATATCATTAACTTTGGCAAAAATATCACTAGCATCTTCACCTTTAGACTTTCTTTTACCTATTTCTTTCGAGATAGTATTACGTTGAGATTGAAGCTCTTGAGTTCTCTCTTGAAGATTTTTTCTTTTTACTTCTTGAGCTTTGAATTCTGCTATATGAAACTGATAACCTCTAGTTGCGAGTTTCTCAGCTACTTCTTCTAAATTATCTTTAATATATTTAGCATCAAGCATTTTGTCTGAAATCCTTATTTTTCAAAATTAAAAATAGTTTTGCCTGTCATTTCTTGAGGCTGAGTAATATCCATCACATTAAGTATAGTTGGAGCAATATCAGATAACTTACCATGCTCTAAAGCTACTTGAGCTTTTTTGTGTCCAACATATACAAATGGTACCAGATTGGTAGTATGAGCAGTATGAGGTTTTTGTGTTTTAGGATTGACCATCATATCAGCATTACCATGATCTGCAGTAATGAACATGTTACCGTCATGTTCAAGTATTGCGTCTTTTAACCTCGCTAAACATTTATCAAGATATTCAATTGCTTGCATTGCTGCCTCATAGTTACCAGTATGACCAACCATGTCTGAGTTTGCATAGTTACAAACTATACAATCATATTTACCATTATTGATAGCGTCAACTAATTTGTCAGTAACTTCCGGAGCAGACATCTCTGGTTGTAGATCATAAGTGGCAACTTTTGGAGAAGGAATTAAGATCCTATCTTCACCTTCGAATTGATCTTCCTTACCACCATTAAAAAAGAATGTTACGTGAGGATATTTCTCAGTTTCAGCTATTCTTAGTTGAGTCTTATGATTCTTCATTAGCACTTCGCCAAGAGTATTTATTGGCTGATCCGGTGGGAATGCTACACTGCATTTAAGTTTTGAATCGTACTCTGTAAGAGTTGTGAAGTTTATGTTTAAATGTCTGTCTTTCGGGAAACGATCAAAGTTTTCATCTGTGAAAGCATGAGATATTTCTCTAGCTCTATCAGCTCTGAAATTCATAAAAATAACACTATCATTATCTTCAACTTTTATCAGTTTTCCATCTTTTTGGATACAAGTTGGAATGACAAATTCATCAGATTGATCTCTAGCATAAGACTCCTCTAGAGCTTCAAGCGCAGAATTACAAACAAACTCGGCATCTGCATTGACTATTGCGTTGTAAGCTTTTTCAACTCTATCCCAACGATTGTCTCTGTCCATTGCATAATATCTACCACTGACGCTGGCGATATACCCGATTTCTAAGTCTTGTAATAACTTGTCTATTTTTTTGATAGAGTCTTCAGCGGAGCGCGGAGGAGTGTCTCTACCGTCTAAGAAAGCATGTAAGTATACCTTTTTGACACCTTTTTGCTTGGCAATTTTTATCATTTCAAAAATATGTTCTTCGTGAGAATGAACTCCGCCAGGAGAGAGTAGACCCATTAAGTGGAGGTTTGAATCTTTTTGGATAACATTGTCAATAGCATCACAGATGGCTTTATTGTCACCAAAAGTTTTTTCTTCGATTGCTTTGTCAATTTTTGTAAGCTCTTGATAGACCACTCTACCACAGCCAATATTTACATGTCCAACTTCAGAGTTTCCCATTTGACCTCTAGGTAACCCAACTTCTAAGCTAGATGCGCTAATTAATGTTTTAGGAAAATCTTGCCAGATGCTATCCCAGGTAGGTGTACTTGCATTTCTGATGGCATTGAAGTAATCACTTTCGCTGTAGCCCCAACCATCCAAGATCACTAAAAGAGTAGTTTTTTTCATATTTATCCTCAAAAACTTTTAACTTTTGAAATTATTTTTAAATACGATTGTCATTATAACTTTATATTTGGAGTTTGTCTGCTTTGATACAAAAAAATGAAATGTTTTTATCTTTTATGTATTTTCCTAATGTTATTTATGTGAAGTTAATTTTCTTATATAATTCTAGGTGGGTATTATCTACTTTTTATTAACTAGGATAATTTTTTATATATGAAAACAAGTAAACTGCCAGTCTTAAATAATACAAATGCTTTAAATGCTTTGATTAGTGCTTTTGCTGAAGAGTTGATGAGTAAAGGGTTTGAAGGTGATATACATTCTGATTATGCTTCAAGAATATCATCATCAATGGATAACAGTGTATATCATGTTGTTCCTGAGCTTATTGTTTTTCCATATGGTAAGAATGATGTTAATAGAGTTTTTGCATTAGCGAGTAAGAAGGAGTATCAAGAAATTAAATTTGCTCCTCGGGGAGGGGGTACTGGTACTTCAGGGCACTCATTATGTGCTGGGGTCATTATAGATACTAGTCGATACATGAATAATATTCTAGAAGTAGATTTTGATAATGGATATGTTAAAGTTGAGCCAGGTGTTGTGCTTGACCAGCTGAATGATACATTAACTGATTCAGAATATTTCTTTGCACCAAATTTATCACCTAGTAATAGAGCAACTTTAGGAGGTATGGTAAACACCGATGCGTGTGGTAAAGGCTCTAGAATTTATGGACGGACAAGTGCGCATGTCTTAGAGTTGGAGTGTACTTTAATAAATGGGCAGAAGTTATCTACTAAAAAAATTAAATTAAGTGATCTTAATGAAGATAAATTAAATGACATTGAGAAAAATATATACTCAATAGTTGTTGAACATATTATAGATAAGTACGAATTAATTGAGGAGAAATTTCCCAAGTTAAGTCGTTATTTAACAGGCTACAATCTTGCCAAAACTTATAACAAAGATGACAATACTGTCAATCTAAGCTATTTAATATCTGGTTCGGAAGGAACATTAGCTTTTGTTACGGAACTCAAACTTAAACTAACTAAAAAACCTAAATTTAAAGCACTGTTTGCGATTTCATACAATAGTTTTGATGATGCGTTGAGAGCTGCTAGAGATTTATTGTCATCTAAACCATCAGCTATAGAGACCATAGACAATAATATAATTGAAATTGCAAAGGGCGATGAGATTTATCACAAGATAAAATATATGCTTGAAAAGAATAACTCTATTAATGTAGCAGCAGTAAATTTAGTTGAATTTATTGCTGATAGTCAACATGAGTTAGATAATATGACCTCGCGTCTAGAAAGGCAATTACTAGAAAAACAATCAGTGTTTCATTTCACAGAAAGCCAAACTGATATGGATAGTCTTTGGGAGTTGAGAAAAAAAGGTGTAGGCTTACTTGGTGCAATGAAAGGAGATCGTAAACCAATACCTTTCATTGAAGATACAACAGTAGCTCCTGAGAAATTAGCAGACTATATCAAAGAGTTAACAGTGTTGCTAGACTCTTATGGTGTAAGATATGGGATGTTTGGTCATGTTGATGTAGGGTGTTTGCATGTAAGACCAGCACTAGATATGTCCTCAGCTGAAGATTCTCAGAAGGTTAAACAAATTACTCAAAAGGTTAGTGAACTTGTTAGAAAGTATGGTGGGGTTTTATGTGGTGAGCATGGTCACGGCTATCGAAGTGAATATATAAAAGAGTACTTTGGTCAAGAGCTTTATGACTCATTAGGACATATCAAAAAAGTATTTGACCCGCATAATCAACTTAATCCGGGTAAAATTACTGTTCCAACAGGTAGTAAAGATAAGCTTGTAAAAGTAGACGGGCCATTCAGAGGTTATTCAGATGAGCAAGTGCCTAAAGATATGCGCGAACAATTTTCTGGAGCATATAACTGTAATGGTAATTCGCAGTGTTTAAACTATAATTTAGACACTGTAATATGTCCATCAGCTAAAGCTAGTAGAAACTGGTTATATTCACCAAAAGGAAGATCAGCGATATTACGTGAGTGGCTTAATCAGCTTTCGGCAGCAGGATATTCAACAAAGGATAAAGTCTATAATACAGGTTTCGATAAAATAGAAGATTATCCTGATGATTTCTCTCATCAAGTATATGACTCTTTGGATAAATGCTTAGGATGTAAAGCTTGTGTGTCAGGTTGTCCTATAAAAGTTGATATCCCTACAATGAAATCGAAATTCTTATACCATTATCATTCTAAGTATAAGAGACCTGGTCTAGATTATTTCGTTAAATATAGTGAGTCACTGTTGAGAATCAACTTATATATGCCAAAAATATATAATGATATTTTTAATACTCAGTTTGTTAGAGCTGGATTAACTAATTTAGTTGGTTTTGCAGATACTCCAATCATCAGTTCGTTAAATTTAAGGTCAGAGCTCAAAAAAAGAGGTGCTCCAGAGTTTAATCTCGAAGAAATGAGAAGTTTGTCTACTGAACAGAAGAAAAAAGCTGTTTGTATCGTCCAAGATATATTTACATCACTGTATGATACTCATATAGTTCTGTCGTTGTATGATTTCTTGACGGCACTAGGCTTTAGGGTATATTTTGCTCCGTTTAGAGTTAATGGTAAGCCTTCTCATGTGAAGGGTTTTCTGAAGTATTTTAAAAAGCATGCTCTAAAAGCTACTAAACTATACAATCAAATAGCTGAAACTAAAGTCGAAATGATTGGGGTTGATCCTGCTATGACGCTGGTTTATAGAGATGAGTATAAACAAGCTTGTCGAGATAAAATAAGATTTAAAGTCAAACTGGTACAAGAATGGTTGATAACAAAACTTGATACCTTACCTACTATGCAAAAAATGTTAGATAAAGAGTTTAATCTTTTTAATCATTGTACAGAAAAGTCTTTATCTGTCGTGTCAGTAGAGCAGTGGCAAAAAATATTTAAGCATTTCGGTGTTGAGACAAAAGCAGTTAAAGTTGGATGTTGTGGCATGTCTGGCAGTTTTGGGCATGAGACTAAACATATTGATGCTTCTAAACATATTTATAATTTGAGCTGGAAAGCTAAAATTAAAGAAAGTGGTATAAGATCTGTGATTGCCACAGGATTCTCCTGTAGGTGCCAAGTGAAACGTATGGAAGGACATACGATAAAACATCCTGTTGAGATATTGGAATTAAATAGAAAAAAACAGCATAAAGTGTTGACACATAAAATCTAGTCAGTATAATAAACATCAAATCTTTAGGGTTGTTAGCTCAGTCGGTAGAGCAGTTGGCTTTTAACCAATTGGTCACAGGTTCGAATCCTGTACAACCCACCATTTATTTTACCTCTTACTTCAATTTTTTTGTAGTTATGGGTTGTTAGCTCAGTCGGTAGAGCAGTTGGCTTTTAACCAATTGGTCACAGGTTCGAATCCTGTACAACCCACCATTTACCTAAAATATTTCATATAAAAAACTTAATAGGTAAATAATTATTTATTAATATTATTATTTTGGAAGTTCCAATATAATATTAATACTTTAAAAGTTAGAAAATTACTATGTCTAGTGTAAATTTAAAACACCCAAGAGCTTTACCTATTTGCTTTCTTACTGAAATGTGGGAAAGATTTGGTTATGCAATAATTGCAACAACAATGATTTTTATTTTGATCCAAAGGTTTGACTTAAATGATAGTAAAGCAAATATTATAGTTGGCTCATTTAGTGCAATGCTTTATATAACATCAGTATTAGCGGGGCAAGTCGCTGATAAGCTTATAGGGTATTATCGTAGTGTGCTTTTGGGAGGCGTCTTCTTAATAGCAGGCTATACATATCTTGTGTTTGCAAGTGACTTATTTACCTTTTGCATTGCCTTAGGGGCTGTCTGTAGTGGCACAGGTTTATTGAAAACGAATGTTGGTAGCTATTTAGGTCACAGTTATAAGCCTGAAGATAATCACCGTCAGAGCGGATTCACAATATTTTATGTCGGGATAAATATAGGAGGATTGCTTGGTTTCTCAACCGCAGGTTATATATATAATTCTATGGGAGATATAGCAATATTTGTTTTAGCTGCGATAATGATTCTGATAGGAACTTTAACTTTTTATATAGGATTCAAAAAATTAAGTTTGGAATTGTATAGAGAAAGTGTCAGCGTTTTTCAATGGATTCTTGCTATAGCTATATCGATTGGTGGAGGGTTAGCAAGTGTAATTGTTATATACAACCCTAGTATTTCTAATTTGTTCTTAATTTTAATTATCATATTTAGTTTATTTGTTATATTTAAGGGTGCTAAAGATCCAAAAGATTTGAAGAAGGCAGTATCCTACCTAATATTTTTGATAGTTGCTGTAGCATTCTGGGCGTTATATAACCAAATATTTATGTCGTTAAATCTGTTTATAGATAGAGTGGTTGATCATAGAATTTTTGGAGTTAATATTCCAACTCAGTCATTTCTGATATTTAATACTTCGACAGTATTAGGAGGAGGTGTTTTATTAGGACTTTTATGGAAAAAATATAATTTATTAGACACCTATAAGTATTTAATAGGGATGTTTATATTAATCTTTATGTATGTGACTGTCGCAGTAGGAATTCATCTATCTGGAGTAGATACACAAAGCCTAGTAAGTGGTTATTGGGTTGCTTTATGCTATATCTGTCTTGGTTTTGCAGAGCTCTTTGTATCAGCAATAGGATTGTCTTTAGCAACTAGACTGGCTCCACGTGGACAGATAGGTGCTTATATGGGATTATGGCTAGTAAATATTGGTATTGGTGGATTTGTAGCAGGTATTATTGCAAATTTTGCAGCCATATCCGATAACAATATAAATAATATTATTGAACTTAAGCATGTATATTTACATGGTTTTAATATCTATATCAGTATTGCTGTGATTGCATTTGTTATAACCATGGTAGCAACCTTTTTTATCAAAAAACTACTTGGTGATGATGCTTAAACTATAAGGAAAACATATATGGAAGTAATTCTTTAATATTTGTTTGTTTTATATCTGTTTTTTTGATGTTAGATAATATAATTGGACACTCAAGATCTAGAAGCTCAGACATAACTTGTCGGCAAGCTCCACATGGAGAAACTCCTTCCGGAGTGTCAGCAACTACTGCGAGTTTTTTGATATCTTCTTTACGATAGCCTTGTGCATAAGCATAGAATAATACTGTTCTTTCAGCACAGTTGCATAGTCCATAAGAAGCATTTTCTACATTAGCACCTTTTAAAATAGAGCCATCTTTCATTAATAGTGCAGCACCAACATTAAACTTAGAATATGGAGTATAAGCATTCTCAGCTGCTTGTATAGCTGCATCAATTAGTTTGTTGTTAATATCATTGCTCATTAGTGTTTATTTTTCCTTAGTTTTCAAAATTATTCTCAATTGAGTGTTTTATGATTGATATTATGTTTTGCATACCTTCATCATATCTGCTTTTATTGACTGATTCTGAAGTTATTCTCTTTGCTAGAACTGTACATATACAGCTGGCTTGCAAGCCAAAAGTGGCACATACTGTAAGCAAAGCAGAAGACTCCATTTCTAGATTAAGAACGTTTAATTTTCTCCATTCATCTAGAGATTCTCTAAAATGTTTTCTTACATAACCGCTATAGCTATCTCTTCTTTCTTGGCCTGGGTAAAAGGTGTCAGAAGATCCTGTAATTCCACAGTGAATATTTATATCTAATGATTTTGCTGAGTTGTATAAAGAACTATTTAACTTAAAGTCAGCAACCGCAGGATACTCTATTGGTGCATAATGATATGAAGTTCCATCTAGACGAACAGAAGCAGTGGTTAATATCAAATCACCAAAATCAATATTTTCTTGAATAGCACCACATGTTCCCACACGTATCAGTTTTTTGATTCCTATCATAGCTAGTTCTTCGATACATATTGCTGTTGAAGGACCACCCATACCTGTTGATATGATGACAGTATTTCTGCCAGCTACTTTAGCCAAATACGATGTATATTCTCTATTAGTAGCAAGAAATTTAGCATTTTTATCTAACATCCTTGCTAAAGGTTCAGCTCTTTTAGGATCTCCAGGAAGAATTGCGATTTCTGCACTATTTATCATCTCTTCACTTAATCCTATGTGATAAAGCACTTCATCTCTAGCCACGCGTTTATTAGCTATATTTATATTACTCATAACTTTAAATATTCAGATTTACTCATATAAACATTCTACTCTTAATAATTTTAAATAGAATATATTAAGCAATTTTTTTATAATACTGCAAAAAGTAAATTTATAAATTATCATGAAGCAACAGTACGCGAATTTTGCAACCATTGAGAATTTTTTGTTATGTGAAACGCCTGATCAATGGATACAGAAAGCATTAGTAAATATAGAGCTTATGCTTGTAGATCATGCTCACTGTGAGATGAAAGCAGCATCTTCAGCTATGACATATATTTATAGACACCCTGACAAATATGAACTGGTAACTAGAATGTCTAAGATCGCTAGAGAAGAATTGGTACACTTTGAGCAGGTGTTGCGTATTATGAAAAAGCGAGATATTCAATACAAAGCCATATCAGCATCTAGATATGCAAGTCAATTAATCAAGACCGCTAGGACAGATAAAGAAGGACGCTTTATTGATGCTTTGATAATTGGGGCATATATAGAAGCTCGTTCTTGCGAAAGGTTTGCAAAAGTTGCTCCATATTTAGATTCTGAGTTACAGAAGTTTTATAATGGATTATTAGAGTCAGAAAAAAGACATTTTACGATATATCTGCATTTTGCAGAAAAATATTCTTCTACAGATATTGGCGAAGATATCAAAAGAATAGGTGAAATAGAAAAGGATCTTATATTATCTTCAGATTCAGAGTTTAGATTTCATAGCGGTATCTAGGTATAGATTATTAACTTTTCTAGATTATTGGTAATTTCCATTTATATATTATTGACATAATTCTTATTGTCAGACCAAAACCTATAATTATTGCAGCACTTATATATAGGTTTACATTTAGGTATATGAAAATAATGTTCATTCCTCCTACAACTGCTGCTACTGAAGCGTATAGCTCTGCTGTAAAAGCAACTGGGATATCATTACAGATCATATCACGCATGATACCTCCAGCAACGCCGTTAAGTATAGCTATAACAACACCAACTATAAAAACACTAAAGAACTGCATATTAAATACTTCAGTACAAATCTGGTGTGCAATGCTACTACCTATGTAAGCAAAAGCAATAAGACCAATTGAATCTAATATCAAAAATATTTTATAGAACTTATTAATGTATTTTTGTGTAAAGATAGCAATAATTGAGAAAAATAAACATATAACAATGTAATAAGGGTGGAGGATAATCGTTACAGGAAGATTACCTAAGATTAGGTCTCTGACTACACCGCCACCTAAGGCAGTTGTTAAAGCGATTGCTACAACTCCAAAAGCATCCATATTTCTTCGAGACGAAGATATAACACCTGTCATACTTTCAGCAATTATTCCTATAAGAAACATCACTGTAAAAATATAAGGTCCTGATATTCCAACGTGATACATGATTCATTTCCTGAAGCTAGAGTTGGCATATATTTTAGAGATTATTTTTAGAATTTAAATGGTTTTTTGTTATTAGGTTGGTATAACTTCTTTTTATTTCTTCTATGGACAGGTTTGAGCTAAGAGCATAAATATAAGTTACAAGAGAAAATATAAAAATTAGTAATAAAGTTAAGACTAAGGAAAAGTATTCTGGGTAGGTGTTATAGCAAAAAGATATAATAGTTATGCATATGATATGTAGAAAGAACCATAAACTCTTTAGAAAATGAAGCTTATGACTTTTTACTTGGGTTTTTTCTATTATGATAAATATAGTGCTACAAATAATTGCAAAGATAACAATATTAACAATGGTATTCCAGCCACTAAAGAAGATAATAATACTAGAGAAATAGAATGATAAGAAGCAAGTGACATCTGCAGCTTTTAGTTTGTATGCTCTATTTACATCTGGTATTGATTTTCTAAAGTTCATAGTGGCTAGTGGGCCAATTAGGTATGTAATAGCCATAAGTGCTGCAATAAATGTAGATACTTCTGCCCAGTTGTCAAATATAAAGAAAATAAATAAAGAAATGATAAAGCTAATTAACATATAGGTTTTCATGCCTTTTCTATTTTTTGTGGCATCTTGCAGTAAGATATTTTCTGTTATTAGGACATTCAATGACTCGACAGAAACTCGTAGATACATAACACCACATATAAATGGAAATGTTAGAGCTGAAAAATATAAGATAGTACTTAGGAGTCTTGAACCTATATTTGAAGCAACTAAACCAAATGCTCCAAGCTCATTTGTTCCAACGTAGACATTATCAAAATTCTTAGCAGAGTAGAAGTAAGCGATTTGCACTAGAAGGAAAATTATTAAAGATATTAAAATCACTAGAATTATTGATAATGGAATGGTGCTTTTTGGGTTATGGGCTTCGCCAGCTATTTCTATAATCGTTTTAAAACCAATAAATGAGAATGCAATACCACCCATTGTGATGGCTGTGAAAATCTCTGACCATTTCCAAGTTAGTACATGTAGTGAGCTATCGCCGACATAGTGTGTAGCTTGCTCTGGAGTACTAAGGCAAAAAATCACTATAAATAAAGCCACAAATATTGGGATGATAATTTTTAGTATAGTGAAATAGCTGTTTATACGAGATATCAAGCTTATTGATAAGAAGTTTAGTAAACAGGAAAGTGCCACAATAATTATACCTGCTATCATGTGATGAATTTGATTTTTTAGCAGTGTTGGGAAATATACCGCTAAATATTGAATAATAGCATGGCTTTCTATGGGAACAAACATCATATAAGAAAGCCAAGTAAATACTGCAAATATAAACCCAGTCATAGGACCGTATATAATAGTTGGAACTTTTGATGAAGCACCATTTGTTGAGAAAAGTGTACTAAACTCCATAAAGGATAGAGCAATTATAAAAGTGATTATTGCTGCAACAATCCAAGAAACTATAGATGCATAACTTGCTATTTTGGTACTATATTCGGCAGTAAATAGCCAGCTTGAACCTATTAAAGAAGTAATCCCTATACCGATTAAACTAATCAAACTAATACTTTTTTGCATATAAATATAAAACCTCAAATTTGTTATGCAGTTATCAAAATATCTAACATAATAAATATTTATTTAAAGATTATGGTTTATTCGTAAGTTTAAAGATAATTAATTTTTTAAATACGGGCTATTAGAAAAATCAATTTGCTTTATGCCTACTCCTAAGTGATTATGAAATAAAACTGATTTATTATTTGCCTTCTTTTAAGTATCTAAGGCAGATAAGTTTCAGTAACAAAATATTTTATTTAAACATTATAAGAAAAATTAAAACTAAGAGGAAAGTATGATGAAATATCAAGCAAATAATTTTATAAATGGTCAACAAGTTAAGCCAACAGGAACTACAGTTATTGATATAGATAATCCTCAAACTGGTGAAGTAATTGCCAAGATGACTTGTTCATCTGTTGAAGATTTAAACAATGCTGTGAATATAGCTAAAGAGGCTCAAGAAGCTTGGGGAAACACTACGTTTAAGACAAGAGCTCAGGTATTTTTTAAATACAGACAGCTTTTGGAAGAAAATTTTGAAGAATTAGCAGAGCTTTGTGCTGAAGAGAATGGTAAAACAGTTGCAGAAGGTGCCGCAGAAATAGCAAAAGCTATGGAGCTTTGTGAGCTTGCAGTATCTATCCCTCAAACGCTAGGTGATAGAAGACAAGTTATTAGTACAGGTATCGAGTGTAAAGAGCAAAGAACTCCTCTTGGAGTAGTTGCAAGTATTGTACCATTAAACTTCCCTGTTATGGTTCCACACTGGACTATTCCTATGGCTCTAGTTTTAGGTAATGCAATGATTGTTAAACCTTCTGAAAGAGTACCATTATCTTGTATAAGAACTGCTGAACTATTAAAGCAAGCTGGTTTACCTGGTGGTGTATTTAATATTGTTCAAGGTGATAGAGATATTGTAGAGGGTATTTGTGATCACGCAGATATTAAAGCAGTATCATTTGTTGGATCTAGTCCTGTAGCGAAGATCGTATATGAGAGATCGGCTAAGTCAGGCAAAAGATGTATTGCTTTGGGAGGTGCTAAAAACAATTTATTATTATTACCAGATGCTGATCCTGATATGGCATCAAGCGATATTGTGGCATCTTTCACGGGATGTGCAGGTCAAAGATGTATGGCAGCATCATTACTAATAGCAGTTGGTGATGTTAATCATATTATTGAAAAAGTTGTGGAGAAAGCTAAGGATGTACAAGTTGGTGTAAATTTTGGTGCAATCATAACAAAAGAATCTAAAGATAGAATAGAAAACTACATTGCTAAAGCAAAAGATGCTGGATGTAAGATTTTACTAGATGGTAGAAATGCTGTAGTTGAAGGTAAAGAGGGTGGTTACTATGTGAACCCGACTATTATCGATGGTGCAGAGTTTGGTCAGCCATGGTCTTGTGATGAGATTTTTGGTCCAGTTGTAACTATTATTAGAGTTAAAAATATTGAAGAGGCTATCAAGATTCAAAACTCATCTATATATGGGAATGGTGCATCTGTCTATACTCAAGATGGTGAAGCTGCGACTTATGTTATTGATAGGTTAACAGCTGGTATGTGTGGTGTGAATATTGGTGTACCAGTTCCGAGAGAACCATTTGGATTTGGTGGTTGGAAAGACTCTAAATTTGGTGTTTCTGATATTACAGGATCTCAACCGGTAGATTTCTGGACTCAAACTAAGAAAATTACAACAAAATGGAATGCTAAGCATAAGAAAGATTGGATGAGCTAATATTTACTTAGGCTAATGTATTTAAACAAAAATTATATTGTATTTTTTAGGAGAGAGATATGAGTGTTAGAGAACAAATTAAACAGAATAATATTGATCATAATGTTTTTACTTGGGTGAAACAAGGTGGTTTAAACCCTGCATGTATCGAAAGGGGAGAAGGTTCTTTCATATATGATTATGATGGTAAAAAGATTTTAGACTTTACGGCTGGTTTAATTAGCGTAAACCTTGGTCATGGTAATGAAGCTGTGATTAATGCTGTAACAGAGCAAATGAAGGCAATTGCTTTTCCTGCACCTGTTCATGCTACTAAAGTTAAAGGTGAGTTAGCAAAAAAACTAGCAGAGCTTTTACCAGGTGATTTGAATAAAGCCTACTTTACACTGTGTGGAGCTAGTGCAAATGAAGCTGCAATCAAGGCTGCTAGAGCATATTCAGGTAAACAGAAAATACTAACAAGGTATAGATCTTTTCATGGTGGTAGTTATGCTACTATGACATTAGGCGGTGATCCTAGAAAACTTCCTCATGATGCAGATGGTATACCTGGTGTTGTTCATTTTGAAATACCATCTACTTATGATGGCATCTATAATGAAAACCCTAAGAAACAAACAGAAGAAGCTTTAAAGCACTTAGAAAGAGTAATTAATTACGAAGCTGCTGAAAATGTTGCTGCGATTATGCTCGAAGGTGTAAGTGGTACATCTGGTTGCTATTTATATCCAGAAGGCTACATGGAAGGTGTAAGAGAGTTATGTGATAAGTACGGTATTTTACTAATCGTTGATGAAGTAATGAGTGGTTTCTGCCGTACTGGCAAATGGTTTGGTTTTATGAACTATGATATCGTGCCAGATATCGTAACCATGGCAAAAGGTATTACATCATCATATTTACCATTAGGCTGTTGTATGCTTTCTGAAAAGATTATGGCTAAATTTCAAGAAACAGCTTTTGTACTAGGTGCTACATATAGTGGTCATCCAGTATCTTGTGCAGCGGGTCTTGCGACTATTAATGAATATGAAAGACTAAATATACTTGATAATGTAAATAAAATGTCTGCATACTTTGGTGAAAAAGTAGAGGAGCTAAAAGCTAAGCATAAATGTATTGGTGATTATAGATCAAAAGGTCTATTAGGTTGTTTTGAGCTTGTTAAAAATAGAGAAACAAAAGAGCCATTAGTTCCTTATAATGCTAAAGATGTTAGTATTACTACTAAGATTGCAGGTAAATTCAAAGAGCTAGGTTTACACTCTTTTGTAAGATGGAATCATATATTTGTTGGGCCGCCACTAACAATTAGTAAGGAAGAACTGGATATAGCTGTGACTGTTCTTGATGAAGTATTTACTTTAGCTGATACTTTCTGTGACTAGACTAGTATTCTTGTTTCTGCAACCAATCACAAAATAGTTTAACAATTTTCGTGTGGTGCTTATTTTTCTTCAATATAATTCGATGATTTCTTGTCATTACAATATTTTTTACATTAATAACCTTTAGTGAGTTATTGTCTATCTCACTAAGGCTTACATTAGGTAGAGTTGCAAGAAAATCGCTGTTTGCGACATATACTTTAACAGCTTCAATATTCGGTAGATAGAAATCATCATCAATGAAAGAGTTTGTACTTTCTTTTATCATGTCACCATTTTTTGTAAAAACTATATCTCCTAGAACAATGTTCTCTTTAACATCGTAGTCACCAGCCCATTTCCTCATGATATTTGAGTTTTTATCTATCTTGGTTATAAGAATATCTCGCGTTGTAAAAGTGTCATGATAATATGCCCATTTATATCCAAAAACATCATCAATGTTAACAGAGTCATACTTTGCAAGTGGGTGGTTTTTATTGCAGATTATTTTGAGTTCAGACTTTTTTATAATGATTTCTTCTGATTTCATTTCATGTAAAAGAACACGTCCCTCGACAAAGCCTATTTCACATATTTCATTTTCAATATTAGCGAAAGTTTTATCAAGGTTATCACTGATAATATTAATCTTTATGTTTGGGTATTCTGTCTGGAATTTATAAAGTAGTTTTGGCAGCACATAAGTTGCTATCACAGAGTTTGCAGCTACAGAAATGTCACCTTGTAGGTTTTCATTGGATTTATTAAATAATTCAAACTCATTTGATTTTTCTATGATTTCAATAGCTTTCTTAAATAGGGCTTTACCATCACTATTCAGGCTTAGACCACTTTTATTACGGTCAAAAAGTTTTATTTCAAGGATTTTTTCTAACTGACCTAAACTAATACTAGCTGCAGATTGTGATATAAAGCATGACTTGGCACCTTCGCTGATAGATTCAGCTTTTGCGACTTCAATAAAAACTTTCAGATGTTTGAGAGTTATACGCATAATGGAGGATAAGTACTACTAAAAATATATTCACAAATTGTAGCATAATTGAGCTATTTAAAAGTCTAAATATATAAAGACTTATTTTTTACATAGAAGTTTGGCGGATAGAGTACTTGTGGTTTTTTCTTTTAATATATCAAAGCCATCAAGTTTATATGTAGCTGTTTTTTCAGTTTCTACATAAATCAATGTTTCATTAGGAATATTTTGGTTTTTTAATATTGACTCTAGAGCTTTTGGAGTAATGTTTTTATTGAATGGAGGGTCTAAAAATATAATTAGCCTAGAATTGCAAGGATCAAAATTTGCAAGGGCCTTTATGCTATCAGTTTTATATATTTCACAATTCTTTATTTCTAATGTATTAATATTTTCTTTGATTTGCTGCAAAGCTTTAAAATTAAGTTCATAGAATATGGTTTTTGAAGCGCCTCTTGATATGCTTTCTACACCCAGGCTGCCACTACCAGCAAAAGCATCAATGCAAATGCTATCATGTATATATGGAGCTAACCAATTAAAGATAGTTTCTTTAAGTTGGTCAGAGGTTGGGCGTAAGCCATTTACATTAGGGAACTTAAGCCTTCGATTCCTGTATTTTCCAGATATTATACGAATAGTATTTGTCTTCACTTATTCGATATCTCCAACCATTACTGTGATTATGTTATTTTCTTGTATCGCTTGGTAAGCATTATGAATCTCTTTAGCAGTAACATTATTAATATGATCAACATAAGTATCAAAAAAATCTAAAGGCAGATTTTTATTTGCGATTGAAGATAGCATATTTAATTTAGAGCTATTTTTTACACTACTGAGTAAATGTGTGCCTTCAATATGCTTTTTAGAGTTTGTTAGAGTTTGTTCATCTATAGTAGAGTTGATGAAATTACTATAGACACTATTTATGGTTTCTAAGGCAAGATTTGGATTGCTTGTTTGAGCAGATATTACAAAGCTACCATAATCAGGATTAATATTAGCTGTGCTTGATATGTTGTAAACCAATCCAAGCTCTTCACGAACTTTATTGAAAAGCAAAGAGTTTAAACCGCCGCCACCAAGTATCTCATTTCCTAGTTTTAGAGGGAAGTATAATGGATCGTTAATTTCGAGTAATAATTGATGACCAACTAGTATTGCAGTTTGTTTACTTGGAAATTTGTTTTTAACTATTTCGATATTGTTTTTTTGTTGAGCAAATTTTTGCGTATTTTTTTTACCTTTTGGTAGAAGGCTAATTATTTTTTGAGAAATACTTTCAGCCTGAGATTTATCTATAGCACCAACTACACATATATTAGCATTATTCGCACAAATATTTTCACCAAAGAAATCTTGAATATCTTTTTGAGATATTTTTTTGATAGTTTCTTTGTAGCCAATTGTTGGCTTACTATAAGGGTTATTTGCAAAAATATGCTTTGAAAATTCAAGTGATGCTAGGTAATTGGGCTGTTGATATAAATAGTCAATATGAGTAAGAGTCTGAATTTTTTCTCTTTCTAATATATCAGGATCAAAGTCTGGAATAGTAAAAACTTCTTCTAATATATTAATAGTATTGCTAATAATGTTATTATCATTTAACAAGCGAATTTTTATATTAAAAAATTCTTTAGTAGTTTCTGAATGTATAGATATTCCATTATCAGTTATTTTATTTATAAGTTCTTGCTCATTAGATTTCTTAGTCTTTGTAGCAAACATTCCTACTGCCAAATCAGCTAAACCATTCAATTCTCCATCAAATGCGGAGCCAGCTCTAAAGTTAAGCTGTATATCAATCATTGGTAAACTTGGAGATTCTTGGAAATATACTGTTGTATTATTTATATCAAATTTATGGATCATGATTTTTAATCCTTTAATAAGTGAAGAGATGTAAGGTTTGATTTGTCAAAATATCTGTCTAGTACACGGTTAACATCACTAGTTGAAACATCATAAAGTTTTTCAAGATACTTATAGTAGTCAACATCTAGATTTATACTGGCAAGAGAACCTATTAAATTTGCTTGAGTTTCAAGAGAATCCATAGCAAACACTTTATCAGCTTTTATAGTTACTTTTGCTCTATCAAGTTGCTCTTGGGTTATACCATTGTTTTTTAGCTTTATAATTGAATTCTCTATTTCATTTTGGATTTCATCTAAGCTTTGGTTGTGGTTTGCTATAGCTGTAATCATAAAAAGATCCTCACCTTTTATGAAGGGAGAGTATTCGCTATCAATATGACAACATAGATTTTTATCTCTAACAAGCTCTTGTTGTAATACTGATGCATCAGCACTACCAATAATATTATTTAGGATCATTAAGGCAAAAGGATCATTATCATGATAATCAGTTGTTAGCGAGGGTGTTATGTATCCTAATATCGCAGCATCTGTATCATTTGGTGATTTCTGTACTTTTGAGTGTCTATAGCCAATATTTATTAAGCTTGGCTCTTTTTCTATATTAATTAATTTAGATTTAGGAATACCGCCGAAGTAATCCTTTATCATAGGTATAGCTGATGATTTATCAATATCACCTACAAGAACAATACTAGCGTTATTTGGGGCGTAATTTTGTTGATACCACTTTTTTAGATCATTAAGAGTGTAATTTTCAATATCTTCACGCCAACCAATTATTGGAGTGTGTCGTGAATTATTTTGATATGCAAGTCTCATAAATTGTTCAAAGGCGTAGCTAAATGCTTTGTCATCTACACGTAGGTTTCTTTCTTCGAGTACAACTTTTCTTTCAGGGGTAAATTCATTTTCATCAAAGAGTAAGTTAGACATTCTTGATGACTCAATAGATAGGCTTAGTTCTAGATTTTTTTTATGCCAAAATTGGTAGTAAGCAGTATAATCAAAACCTGTGAATGCATTTTGTACACCCCCATTATTCTCCACTATACTATTAAGCTCATCTTTGGAGTATTTGTTAGTACCTTTAAACATCATGTGTTCAAGCATATGAGATATGCCAGTTAGTTTAGTGGGTTCGTATGTAGAACCTACTTTATACCAAATCTGTGCAAGAGTGACGGGAGCTCTCAAATCTTTTTTAATGTATATATTTAAATCATTGTTTAAGGAATATTTGTTAATGCTCATATATTATTTTATGTTTCTTTAGATTTTATAAATAGATAAATTAGTAATATTAACGCAACAACCGTAGGTCCTGCAGCACCGATTATTGTTGGTAAGTGCAGAATCAGCGCAATTGGGCCAAATATTTGGTTAATAATAAAAAATGCGAATCCAAAAAATGCTCCTAAAAGTAGCTTGAGTATTAGGGTTGATGATCTTGTGGACCCTATACTTAAAGGCACAGAAAGTAGTATTAATACCATTAAAGCTATAGGCTGAAAAATTTCTTGCCAAAATTTTAGTGATATAGAGTCCTTTGCCTGACTATTGGAAAGCATATATTTAGTTAACTGAGTAAAGTTTAGATAATCATTATCGTTGATAGTAATAACTTTAGCTACAGATATTGGTATTGGATTAGACCAGATAGCTTTATAAACATTTTCTTTGACACTTATATGTTTGGCATTGCTGTTGGGGAATGTTACAACACTTACATCAAACACATTTGCTGTCGCATCATTTACGTATTCAGCTTTTTTTGCATATCTAACTTGTTGCACTTGGTTATCACTGGTTATAAACTTTCTTATTCCGAATGCTTTTCCTCCATTAGGATCTATATTTGAGATATTCATAAACCCGTCAGAAGTTTTGAGCCACAAGTCGTGAGTGTTATATGCAACGGTGTTTGAGTCAGCGAGCTTTTGTAATACTGGAGCTATATAGCCACCAAAAACCATTGTGATGATAGAGCCAATTATACCGACTAATACTACCCCTTTTGCAATTTGAGCAGTAGAGCGACCAAAAGATCTTAATACTATTATTTCGGAGTTGTTTGCAAGTAAGCTAAGCCCCATTAGTGCTCCCACCATAGCACAAGCAGGAAGTAATGTGTATAAGATTCCTGGTAACTGATATATAGTTACTATAATAAGCTCTATGTTACTTGCGCCTGTATCATTATTACTTACCTGTGCTAGATATGTGAAAATAAAAAATAAGATACAAAAGATCAAACTTACAACAAGAAAGCTGCTAAATACTGTTTTAAAAATGTAACGATCAATACGGTTTAAAAACATTTACTTTTCCTTTTTAGATGATCCATTATCTTTTCTTATTGTTCTAATAGCATAAATTATAAAAAAGATATGTGGAAGCCAGCAGCCTATCCAGATTGGTAATTTACCACCAACCATAAGAGTGTTAACAAACATATTACTACATAAGTATACGGCCAGAACAACAACAGAGGGCAGCAGTTTAGCATATTTATTTTGTCTTGGTCTTAATCGACAAAGAGCAAGAGCCAACAATGATGCTACAATTACAGAAATAGAGTTGTTGATACGACCAAAAAGTTCCCCACGTGAAACTGTTCCGTTGTCACTATCAGAAAAATTTTCTATTAATGTGTGCATGTATAGCCTATCAACTTTATCGTGATTGTAATCACGGTCAGAAGTGTCAAAAATAGTGTATATGGCATTCTTAGCAGTGTCATAAGAGTGTTCGTATGTTTTAGGTTCTTTTGTATAAATATGAGCATCGTGGAAGTCTACGTATGCTGCACCTTTATCTGTTATAACCTTTGCTATAGGGGCTGTTACAACTTTATATTCATCACTATTATCTGTACCCATATATAAGAAAACGTCTTTAAGCGTGTTCCCTGATTTACTTTTTATATATATGACTTTTCCATCAGTAGTTTTAATTATCTTGTCATCTGTTATTGATGATAGTAGTGCTTTTGCAGTCAGTGATGCTTGATAGATGTCCTGCGTCTGTTTAGATAACGGATTAATATACATTACTGTCAAAAATGTTATAAAGGTTAAAGCATATACAGGCTTCATAGTGTTTTTGACAATTTGCATCCATGTGACACCGCCGGCAAGCGTTACAAACATTTCATTGTTTGCAAAGTACTTACCGAAGCAAATCACAATAGCTAAAAATATTGCGATAGGAGCGACAAGACTTACATTTCCAGGTATTGTTAATATTACAAATTTTATTATAGAGTCAATTCCAAGACCCTGTGAATAGGCCTGCTGAAAAAGTCGAATAAGTAAATTGGCAGACACAATAGATATTATAAAAAGAGTAATAGATGTGAATGTATTAACTATGTCTTTGTTGTAATATTTTTCTAGAATCAAAGTATGCCACTATATTTATATAATAATTATGCTAGTAGCAATTCTATATTTTTTATAAGCAAAAGTCAGTAAATAAGAATAACTAGCTTTTAAATTTAATGCGATAAATGTCGTTTTTTGATATTATGTTTGAAAATATGTTACAAAAAATACAGGATCTCTAATGAAAATTGTTGTAAATAATCAGTCGACTTTGTCCGCTGAAGTGTTGATTGTTGCTCAAGAAAACCTTAAGAAACTTGTTGAAGAAACAAAATGTCCAAATTCAAAGTCTTTACTAGATAAAAAAGTTTTTAAAGCTGAGTCTGGTGAGGTTCTTCCTTTACTACATGGTGATAAAGTTGTAGTTCTGCTAGGTCTTGGGCTTAGACAAGATTTTATAGCTTCAGAATACGATAAAATTATTGCAAAGGTAGCCGAACAGCTTAAAAAATTAAACATAAAAGAGGTTTCTGTAAATATAGATTATATCTTTGCAAATTATAATGAGAAGCAGTTTACTTTAGACACCATTAGAGCATTGATTTCTGAAACCTATGTTTTTGATCAATTAAAATCTAAAAAAGAGAATTTTTCATTAGAACAAATCGAATTAGTATATTCAGGAAATCAAGATTTGGAAGAGTCTGCTAAGGTTGGTTCAGCAATTGCGTGTGGCCAGAATTATGCCAAGGATTTGCAGAATCTTCCAGCAAATATTTGTAATACAGATTATATGCTAAATGAAGCTAGAGATTTAACATCTAAATATGAAACATTTAATCTTAACTATTTAGATCAGGATGCTATGGCAGAGCTTGGAATGGGCTGCGCATTAGCTGTGGGTCGTGGCTCAGATATGTCTAATTATACTGTATGTATGGAATATAATGGTGGTGATGAAGATCAGGCTCCGATAGTACTTGTTGGTAAAGGTTTAGTGTTTGATAATGGAGGTATCTGTATTAAGCCCGCTGCTGGAATGGATTCTATGAAAATGGATATGGGCGGAGCTGCTGCTGTTATGGGTACAATGAAAGCTCTAGCAATGCTGAACCTTCCTATTAACGTTGTTGGTGTTATGGGGCTTGCAGAAAATGCTGTAGATGCTAGATCATATAGACCAGGTGATGTACTTAAAAGTATGAAAGGTATAACGGTAGAGGTAAGTAATACAGATGCAGAAGGTCGTCTAGTGCTTTGTGATACTTTAACTTATATTGGTAAATATAATCCAAAAGCAGTTATTAATATGGCAACCCTGACAGGTGCTATGATTATCTCTTTAGGAGATGCATTTTCTGGAATGTTTGCTAATAGCGATAAACTTGCCAATAGTCTTCAGCAAGCAGCCGATGTCTCTAATGATTTAGTATGGAGACTGCCTTTGCATAAGCCATACTTTAAAAAGTTAGAAAGTAAAGTTGCTGATATGGATAATTGTGGTCGCGATAGATCAGCAGGCTCTATAGTTGCAGGATTGTTCTTATCAAAGTTTACAGAAGATTATGAGTGGGCTCATCTTGATATCGCTGGATCGGCAATGGGAGATTTTGCAAATTGCAAAGCATCTGGTAGACCAGTACCATTACTTATACATTATCTATTGTCGCAATCTAAATAACATATATTTCTCTCTAGTATATTTTTTCTAGTATGGTAGAATACTTCTGTAATTAAATATCACCTCTTTTAGATTTTAATTACGGAGATTAAAAATGCTAAGAATTACTCAACAAGCGATTACTTTTGATGATGTATTGCTTTCACCTAGATATTCGAACGTACTTCCACATCAGGTAGATTTGAAAACAAATATTACTAGGAATATTCAATTAAATATCCCTTTAGTATCTGCAGCTATGGATACTGTTACTGAGTCACGCCTTGCTATAGCTATAGCTCAAGAAGGTGGGATTGGAATTATACACAAAAATATGTCTATACAGGCTCAAGCTCAAGAAGTTAAAAAAGTTAAGAGATTTGAGAATGGGATGGTGATTGATCCAATTACCATAAAACAAGAGAGCTCAATCAAAGATGTCATGCAGCTTGCAAAAGAACATAATTTCTCTGGTTTTCCAGTCGTTGATGATACTAATAAGATTATAGGTATTGTAACTAAGCGTGACTTTAGATTTGCAAAAGATTTAGATGAGCCAGTGAGTTCTATAATGACACCTAAAGATCAGTTAGTAACAGTAGCTGAGGATGCTTCTCAAGGTGCAATCAAGAAAAAACTTCATGAGCACAAAATAGAAAAGTTACTTGTAGTAAATGAGCAAGGCGAACTAGTTGGTTTGATAACTACAAAAGATATTGAAAGATCTCAAAACAAGCCTAATGCTTGTAAGGATTCGCTTGGTCGTTTAAGAGTTGGTGCTGCAGTTGGCACAGCGGCTGATACTAAGGAACGTGTCACGGCATTAGCAGCAGAGGGCGTTGATATAATTGTTGTTGATACAGCTCATGGCCATTCTCAAGGTGTACTTGATATGGTTAATTGGGTCAAAGAGAATTATCCAAAAATTGAGGTTGTAGGTGGGAATATTGCTACAGCAGAAGCTGCGAAGGATCTTGTTAAAGCTGGTGCTGATGCTGTTAAAGTGGGTATAGGCCCAGGTTCAATATGTACAACAAGGATTGTTGCTGGTGTTGGTGTGCCACAGATTACTGCGATATCAAATGTTGCTGAAGCTTTAGAAGGTACAGGAGTTCCAGTTATTGCGGATGGTGGTATCAAGTTCTCTGGAGATATAGCAAAGGCCATAGTAGCTGGAGCTTCAGTGGTTATGATTGGTGGTCTTTTTGGTGGTACTGAAGAGTCTCCTGGTGAGGTGGAACTTTTCCAAGGACGTTCTTATAAGTCATATCGAGGTATGGGATCTCTAGGAGCTATGGAACAAGGCTCTTCTGATAGATACTTCCAGGGTAATACTGATGCTAAAAAATTTGTTCCAGAAGGTGTCGAAGGTAGAGTGCCTTACAAGGGGCATCTTGCTGCAGTTATACATCAGTTAATAGGTGGATTAAGATCTAGTATGGGGTATACTGGTTCAAAGGATATTCAGACTATGCGAACAGAGCCAACTTTTGTTCAAATTACAGGTGCTGGGTTTAAAGAATCTCATGTACATAACGTTACAATTACGAAAGAACCACCTAATTATCAATCTTAAAGCTCTTTATTTTCGCTCTATTAAGCTATAATTTACTATTATTTTTTAGTAGATATAAAAGTGATGTCTGAAGTTATACTGTTTCTAAATGGTAGTATCAATTTGTCTTTTTGTGAAAAGTACATTAGAGATGTTTTAAATAATTACGATATATTTTGTGCAGATGGTGCTTACAAAAAGATTAGTGAATCTGCTTGTTTAAGTCCAAAAGTTAAAAAAGTTATAGGTGACTTTGATTCATTCGCTGTTCTAGATGATGAGCTATTTCTTATTGATAAGGATCAGTACTCTACAGATTTTGAAAAATCTTTAGAATATATTATCTCTTTGGGTGCTTCAAAGGTTTATGTCTTTGGAGCATCAGAGGGAGAAATGGATCATTTTTTATGCAATATTAGTATTGCTAAAAACTATATGCGAAGATTAGATATTGAGTTTATAGATACTTACTCTAGATATTTTTTTATACCTAAGAAGTATAGTATAGGCGGTGTGCTTGGTAAGATGTTTTCAGTTATGCCTTTTGGATATGCAGAAAATATATACTATAATGGTCTCAGGTATCCCTTATCTGGTGAGACCTTGAGTATAGATACTGGTACAGGAGCAAGAAACTATGCTGTTGAAGATAGGGTGGAAATATCTTACTCAGATGGAGATATTTTATTATTTATATCGCATGCAAAATATAAGGATAGATTAAATGACATTTTGTAATAATTCTAGAAAGGGACTAAAACAACAGAATGTAAACTTGAAACAAGAGTTCGCAGTAGATGATCATAGAGTTGAAAAATTATCTTTGAAGCTTGAAGGTATTTACTTTGATTATTCAAAAAATCTTGTTAATGATGCTATATTAAAATCTTTTTTAGAAGCAGCTGATCAATCTAACCTTAAAAATAAGATTTTGCAGATGTTCACGGGAGAAAAAATCAACTCTACAGAGAATAGATCTGTTTTGCATACTGCGTTACGTGATTTATCTAATTCTCCACTAGTCATAGATGGACAGGATATTCGCAAAGAAGTCAATGAAGAGAAGCAACGTGTAAAAGCTCTTGTTGAAAAAGTAACATCAGGAGAGTGGAAGGGCTTCTCGGGTAAAAAAATTACGGATATTGTAAATATCGGTATTGGAGGTTCAGATTTAGGGCCAAAAATGGTTGTTAGAGCGCTGCAACCATATCATTGTACAGGTCTAAAAGTTCATTTTGTTTCAAATGTTGATGCGGATTCATTATTACAAGCTTTACATGTTGTTGATCCTGAGACTACTTTGTTTATTGTGGCATCTAAATCATTTTCGACAGAGGAGACTCTTTTAAATTCTATATCTGCTAGAGAGTGGTTGCTGGATCATTATGAAGATGAAAAAGCTGTAGCTAATCACTTTGTAGCTATATCTAGTAAATTAGATAAAGTAGAAGAATTTGGCATAGATCTTGAACACTGCTACAAGATGTGGGATTGGGTTGGTGGACGCTATTCATTATGGTCATCAATTGGTATGTCGATAGCTTTTGCAATTGGCTATGATAATTTTGAGAAGCTGTTGGCTGGTGCATACTCTGTAGATAAGCACTTTAGAGAAACAAGCTTTGATAAAAATATTCCTGTAATTATGGGATTGTTAGCCAGTTACTATTCATGTGCTTATGCTAGTCAGTCACAAGCATTACTTCCTTATGATGAAAGGCTCTGTTATTTTGTGGACTATCTTCAACAAGCTGATATGGAGAGTAATGGTAAATCTGTGAATCTTGCTGGAGAAACGGTTAATTATCAGACTGGCGTGGTGTTATGGGGTGGTGTCGGTACAAATGGGCAACATGCTTTTCATCAACTGTTACACCAAGGTAATGTTTTTATTCCTGTTGATTTTATAGCTGTGGCTACAAGCCATCATAGATATGATAATCATCAACAGGCTTTACTAGCTAATTGTTTTGCTCAGTCACAAGCACTAATGTTTGGACAATCTTACGATATGGTTTATAATGAGCTCTTAAATTCTGGTCTAAGTGAACAGCAGGCAAAAAAAATAGCTCCTCACAAAGTAATTCCAGGGAATAGGCCAAGTACTACTATTATACTTGATGAGCTTAGCCCATATACTCTTGGGGCTCTTGTTGCTTTATACGAGCACAAGATATTTGTTCAAGGAGCACTGTGGGATGTGAATAGTTACGATCAGTGGGGTGTTGAACTTGGTAAAAAACTTGGTAAAAATATTTTAAAGGCAATGAGCGATGATTCTTCTGATGAGTATCAGAATCTTGATGAGTCAACTAAATGGCTTATAGCAAAGGTAAAAAATAAATAATGTTTGTTAGTAAGAAAAAAGGCTTTTCTTTAGTTGAGACAATGGTTGTTATTGTCATTATGACTATATTGATGATGGCAGCAATTAGTTCTTTTACCTTTTTTTTTAAAACATTTGCTGAGACTAGATTGACTAATTTACAAAAGTTTATTGAGTATAGTGTTATTAGGGCCCGCTCTGATGGCAGGACTGTTATAATTTGTGCAGCTACTCCAGATAGTTTTGATGAATCAGGTAAATTGGATAGAAATAGTTTGTCTTGCTCTAATTCAAGATTGTGGGGTGACGATCCTCTCGTTGCTTTTGAAAGTACTGATGGTACAGAAATATATGATGGTAATACTGATGAGATAATAGCAAACCTTCCTCAGGGAAATAGTGGTCGTATTTATCTTAATTTAGCGGGGAATCCTAGCTTTATTAGGATTGCGCCTAACGGTTTTATGGCTACAGGTAACGGTAATATTACATATTGTGATAGAAATAATAATTATCAAGCAGCATTAGTTATTAACTTGGTCGGTAGAGTAGTTTATACTGATAGTCCTACGAGAGATGGTGGTGGGGCATTTACTTGTGAATAGTTTGATTTGTGTTATTAAAAGGAGAGAATAAATAATGACAAATGATAGAGTACCTATGACTCCAGTAGGAGAAGAGGCATTAAGAGCAGAGCTAAATAGACTAAAAAAAACTGAAAGACCTGCGATTATTGAAGCTATAGCAGAAGCTCGTGATCATGGAGATCTTAAAGAGAATGCTGAATATCATGCTGCTAGAGAGAGACAAGGTATTATAGAAGGTAGAATTAAAGATATAGAATCAAAACTATCTAATGCTCAAGTTATTGATGTAACAAAGCTTCAAGCCAATGGTATGGTTATATTTGGAGCTACAGTTACAATTATGAATATTGATACGGAAGAAGAAACTACATATCAGATAGTTGGTGAGGATGAAGCAGATATAGATAATCATAAAATATCTGTTATTGCACCTTTGGCACGCGCTTTAATTAAAAAAGAAGAAGGCGATGAAGTTACCTTGGATACGCCTAAAGGTAAAGTCACTTACGAAATCTTAGAAGTAGAATACAAATAATCTAAAATTCAACGGATATTTCTCTAAAATTCTTTATGAAAAAAATTATCATTAAGGGTGCAAAAACCCATAACTTAAGAAATATTGATGTTGAGATACCTAGAGACAAGCTTACTGTTATTACAGGTTTGAGTGGTTCTGGTAAATCATCATTAGCATTTGATACGCTATATGCAGAAGGCCAAAGACGCTATGTTGAATCATTGTCTTCTTATGCTAGGCAGTTTTTATCAATGATGGATAAGCCGGATGTTGAGCATATAGAGGGCCTTTCGCCGGCTATCTCAATTGATCAGAAAACGACATCTCACAACCCAAGATCTACAGTTGGGACCGTTACAGAAATATATGACTATCTGAGAGTCTTCTTTGCTAGGGCTGGAACTGCTAAATGTCCAGTACATCATATTGAGCTTAAAGCACAGACAGTTAGCCAGATGGTTGATAAAATTTTAGAGTTTGATGAGAAAGCTCGGTTAATGATACTTGCTCCGATCATTTCTCAGAAGAAAGGTACTCACCATACTTTGTTAGATAAAATATTAGCACAGGGTTATATCCGCGTTCGTATAAATGGTGATTTTTTTAATCTAGATGAGGATTATCCAGAGTTAGATCGCTATAAGAAACATAATATAGATGTTGTAGTTGATAGATTTAAGCCTAAGAAAGACAATGAGCAAAGAATTGCAGAGTCTATAGAGACCGCTTTGGATCTTGGTAATGGTATCGTCAAATTAGCAGATATGACTAACGAAAATGCTGAAGATATCTTATTCTCATCAAAGCATGCTTGTCCGTTGTGTGATTATGCTCTCAAAGAGCTATCTCCAAGAATCTTTTCATTTAATAGTCCATTAGGGGCTTGTAGTAGTTGTGATGGTCTGGGGGTCAAAGAATTCTTTGATGAGAAGAAAGTAATAATAGACCCTGCAATTTCGCTTAAGCATGGAGCAATTGTTAAGTGGAATAAAACAAATCAATACTACTATTCACAATTAGAATCCTTGGCTGAGCATTATAAATTTTCATTAGATGAACCTTTTGAGAAATTATCTAAGAAAGTCCAAGAAATAATCTTGTACGGTTCTGGTGATGAAACCATTAAGATGACTGTTGATTCAATTAGAGGTGGTAGACAAACTAGAGTTAAATCATTTGAGGGAGTCATACCTCATTTTGAGCGTAGATACTATGAGTCTGACTCAGATATGGTCAAAAAAGATCTCTATGAGCTTATGAGTAACCTTAAGTGTAAGTCTTGTAATGGTGCTAGAATTAATGAATATGCTAGAAACATATTTATAGCAGATAAAAATATAGCAGATGTGTGTGCCTTGTCTATAGATGAATTATTGAAATGGCTTGATGAATTAGAGTTTGTCGGGCAACAAAAAGTTATTGCAGAGAATTTACTTAAAGAGATCAAGCTAAGAGTTGAATTTTTAGCAAATGTTGGTTTGGAGTACTTAAGTCTTTCAAGACAGGCTGATACTCTTTCGGGTGGTGAAGCACAGCGTATTCGTTTAGCTAGTCAGATTGGTGCTGGATTGGTTGGCGTTATGTATATCTTGGATGAACCTTCTATTGGTCTTCATCAGAGAGATAATCAACGCCTTTTAGATGCATTGCATAATCTTAAAGATTTAGGTAATACGGTTATCGTTGTTGAACATGATGAAGATGCAATTAGGCAAGCTGATTATGTTATTGATATGGGGCCAAAGGCTGGTGTTCATGGTGGTGAAGTAGTTGCATCAGGAAATTACCAGACTATTATCAAAAATAAAAAATCTTTGACTGCTGATTATTTAAGTGGTCGCAAGAAAATAGAAGTGCCAGATAAAAGGCTGAAAGCTTATAAGAATCGTTTTATTGAAATAAACGGAGCAACTGGCAATAATTTACAAGGTGATAACTTAAAAATTCCTGTTGGTGTTTTGACTTGTGTAACCGGTGTATCAGGGTCTGGTAAATCAACTTTGATTAATAGGACATTATATCCTCTAGCATCAAGATTATTAAATAGAAGTACACTTGTACCTATGGAATATAAATCACACAAAGGATTTAATCATTTTGATAAGGTTATTGATATTGATCAGTCGCCAATAGGACGTACTCCTCGTTCAAATCCAGCTACATATACAGGTGTCTTTACACCGATAAGAGAGCTGTTTGCAGCTACAGCGGAGTCTAGGTCTAGAGGGTATAGTCCAGGAAGATTTAGCTTCAATGTTCGCGGAGGTAGATGTGAGGCTTGTCAAGGTGATGGTGTTATAAAAGTTGAGATGCATTTCTTAGCTGATGTATATGTGGCTTGTGATGTTTGTGAAGGAAAGCGTTATAATCGTGAAACTCTAGCTGTACAGTACAAGGGGAAAAACATATACGAAGTATTAGAGATGACTGTGGAGGATGCTCTAGGGTTTTATGATGCTGTTCCGAGTATCAGGACTAAATTAGAAGCTTTAATGAGTGTCGGATTGTCTTATATTAAGTTAGGCCAAAGCGCGACTACCTTATCTGGTGGAGAGGCTCAAAGAGTTAAACTAGCTAAAGAGCTTTCAAAACGCTCAACAGGCAAAACTTTATATATTTTAGATGAACCTACTACAGGACTACACTTTTATGATATTCATCAGCTTTTAAAAGTAATTATGGATCTGCGTGATAGAGGTAATACGGTAGTAATTATTGAGCATAATCTTGATGTTATTAAGATGGCTGATTGGATAGTGGATTTGGGTCCTGAAGGTGGAAGTAAAGGCGGACAGATAATTTTTGAGGGAATACCAGAAGACATTGTCAAATGTAAAAAATCTTATACAGGTAAATACTTAAAAAAATTATTGTATTAATAATATGTTAATTTGGCAAAATGACTAGCTAATAATTGAATTTTTTACTATAGTATTAGTTGGATTTTAGTATTAAAACTTCATAGGGAAGAAAAAGGTAAAATAAATATATGGCACAAAATAATGATAATAAAAATAATATGCTCAAAAATATTATTTTTTGGATTTTAATCATTGGTGGGATGCTACTGCTTTTCAATGGTATCAATGATACGAATAGTTCATCTAAAAGTATTAATTATTCATCGTTCGTTAGTAAGTTAAAAGATAATAAAATTAGTTTAGTAGATGTCGATGGTAGAACTATTACTGGTAAAACAGAAGATGGTGAAAGCTTTGTAACTTATGCTCCACTACTTGATGGAGGCTTGGTTAATAAGCTAGAAGATAGCAAAGCTGTTATTAAAGCAAAAGCACCTGAGAAGCCAAATATATTTCTGGCATTCTTGTTAAATTGGTTACCTATGTTACTAATCTTTGGTTTCTTTATCTATATGATGATGAAAGCAGGTGGTGGTAGTAAGGGAGGGCCTTTCTCTGTAGGTAAGAGTAAAGCTAAGCTTTTAGGCGAAGATGAAATCAAAGTAACTTTGGAAGATGTAGCTGGTGTCGATGAGGCTAAAGAAGAAGTAGCTGAGATTGTTGATTTCTTACGCGAGCCAAAAAAATATGAAAAAATTGGTGGTAAAATTCCAAAAGGTGTCTTAATGGTAGGACCTCCAGGAACGGGTAAGACACTTCTAGCAAGAGCTATAGCTGGTGAGGCTAAAGTACCATTTTTCTCAATTTCAGGTTCTGACTTTGTAGAGATGTTTGTTGGTGTCGGTGCATCTCGTGTACGCGACATGTTTGACCAAGCTAAGAAAAAAGCGCCTTGTTTGGTATTTATTGATGAGATAGATGCTGTAGGACGTCATCGTGGCTCGGGTATGGGTGGCGGTAATGATGAGCGCGAACAGACTCTAAACCAAATGCTTGTTGAAATGGATGGTTTTGCTGATAATGAAGGTGTTATAGTAATTGCTGCAACTAATAGACCAGATGTTTTAGATAAGGCATTATTAAGACCTGGTAGATTTGATAGACAAGTAAATGTAGGTTTGCCTACGGTTAAAGGCCGTGAAGCTATACTTAAAGTTCATATGAAAAAAGTAGCTTTAGGCGATGATGTTAGGGCTGACTGGATAGCTCGTGGGACTCCAGGTTTTTCTGGTGCTGAGCTTGCTAACCTTGTAAATGAAGCAGCTCTATTTGCTGCAAGAGAGTCTAAAGATAAAATTAGTATGGCAGATTTCGAAAAGGCTAAAGATAAAATCTTGATGGGCTCAGAAAGAAGAAGTATGGCTATGACTGAGAAAGAGAAGAAGCTTACTGCATATCATGAAGCTGGTCACGCTATTATTGGTAAATTGATGCCTGAACATGATCCTGTTTATAAGGTAAGTATTATACCTAGGGGTAGAGCTCTTGGTGTAACTATGTATATGCCAGAGGGTGATACTGTTAGCCAAAGTAGACTTATTTTACATGGACGTTTATGTAGTATCTTTGGTGGCAGAATCGCAGAAGAGCTTATATTTGGGTATGATCATGTTACTACAGGAGCATCTAATGATATTCAAGTTGCTACAGATATCGCTCGTAACTATGTAGCTCGTTGGGGTTTATCAGATGCTATGGGAACTATACTTTATGATGTTGAAGATGATGGTCCATTTGGAGGAAGTGGTGGTAAATCTGTCAAAATGTCAGATTCTACTATTCGTGAAGTAGATACAGAAGTACGTAAGTTGATTGATAAGAGCTATAACAAGGCTAAGAAATTATTAGAAGATAATGTTGATATCCTTCACGCTATGGCAGATGCTCTTATGAAATATGAGACTATAGATGCATTACAGGTAGATGATTTGATGGCACGACGTGATGTACGTGAACCAGGTGAGTATGGAGATAGCTACAAGCCAAATGTCGAGGTTGGTAAGGTTATAGCTCCTTCAGCTCCGGATGAGGGTGTTCCAGATACATCTGATGAATCTAACCCTAAAGAGGATCTCTAAATATATATTAAATTAAAATCACTCTTAATTCTAAAAATATTCAAGTAAAATCTAATATGTATTAATAGTAATTTTAAAGTTAATGTGTTAATTAAAGTTAATAATATTAAAAGCTATAAAACTAAGATTTTTGTATAATTTATGCTAATATATCCTGAGTGAAATTAAGATAAAGGGAACAGATATGTCATTACCTACTCCTCATATAGAAACATTAAGAAAAGAAGAATTTGCAAAAACAGTTATAATGCCTGGTGATCCATTAAGAGCAAAATATATTGCAGATAACTATTTAGAAAATGTTACAAGAGTCAATGCTGTTAGAAATATGTTTGGTTATACTGGTACTTACAAAGGTAAAAAAGTAAGTGTCATGGGTTCTGGAATGGGTATGCCTAGCATGGGTATCTATGCTTATGAGCTTTTTAAGTATTATGATGTTGATAATATCATTAGGGTTGGCTCAGCGGGTTCTTATAAAGAAGAATTCAAAGTCTATGATGTAGTACTTGTTGAAGAAAGTTACTGTGAATCTGATTTTGTTGAAATTGTAACTGGTGATAAGGATCGTGATGTTAAGTCTTCGGAAGAGCTTAATAAGGATCTTGAAGAGTCAGCTAAAAGACAAAAGATAGAGCTTAAAAAAGCAAAAGCACACTGTACTGACGTTTTTTATAGAAAAAATTCTGATGATTATAAAAAAATCATCAAAAAGTATGGCTGTGATTTAGTTGAGATGGAGACTGCTGCTTTATTTGCAACAGCAAATGAGTTGGGTAAAAATGCATCTGCGGTTGTAACTATATCTGACAGCTTTATAACAGGTGAATCTACTACTGCTCAACAAAGAGAGCAATCTTTCACTAACATGATGGAAGTTGCTTTAGGTACCATTACTGAAAAATAGCAGTATATCTAATTTTCTGATTCACCAATCTCCTGTTTTATTTTTTCTAATGCTTTTTTAGCTACTTTGTTTATTAGCTTTTTATTGTTTGTTTTTGCATAAAAGTTGGTGGGTTGTTCTATAATAAGTTCTATTTTCTCAACTCTTGAAAACATAGTTGTTTGGTTTAATTTTGTAATAAACTGGCTATGAAGTTCTTTTATTTTTGATTTTAGTATTTCCTTATCACTTTTAACTATAATTTTAACTGGTGAATAAAAAACTAAACTAGTATCTTTTAAATAAGGTATATTTAGCTTCTGTAGTTCTTTATTAGCTACTTCTACAGTAGTCTTTAGATTGGATGCTCTAGCGATAAGTGTTTTATTGGCGTAGGTTGAGTCAGTAATTTTTTTTCTAGTTCGGTGTGAATCTATATTAGCAACTTTTTCTGGAATAATTTTTATGCTCATAATAATCTAGTATATTTTGGTAGCATTACTTAGTTGAGAATAGAATATTTCAATAGCATTGTCTATAGCGGATTCTCTTCCTTTACTTGAACAAGACTTTACTACATATTGCTTAGGAGCTAATTGGCTAGATAAATTATCAGTTATTTGTAGCTCAATAGTTGTATTGATACAGTAACGATTGTTAATCAATCGGTTATCATAGTCTTTTAATTTTAGAGATATACTGATATTTGCAGAGTTTTTATTATCTGTGGTTATGTAGTTATTTACTTGTAGATATTTTTCTAAAGAGCTATAAAAAAAGCCACTATTTTGTTTATCAATATATATTTGTACAGTTCGCTTAACATTTAAAAGTCCATTATCTATATGATTTAGGGCTTCCATGTAGTCATTAATATCAATACTAGGAGATAAGACTACTAGTGCTCTTAGGCTAGATTTTATTATTTTGATATTTTTATCTACTTGTTGGGTAATATTAAATCTATAAATAGAGCTTTTGTTATATGTAGTGGAGAGTAGTTGACTTGCTTGGTTGATATTGCTAATAATTAATTTACTTAAATCTTCTATGGTTTGAGATTTGTCTATTTGAGTTTCTATATAGAATTCTTGATTTGTTTGAGACTGATTTATTATTTTATAGTTTGGAATTGTAATATCTGCTGTAGAGGTTGTAACTTCTTTGATAAGTTTTTGAGATATTTTATTATTGTCAGAAATACTGCTGAAACTAGTTGTTGAAGATACAGTCACCTGTAGTCTTTGAATCATATCTGCTAAAGCGTTATGAGTGGCTTGATCTAAGGTTTTACCTGAGCCGAAACCATATAAAGTTTCATCAGTATTGGATCGACTAGTTAGAAACCACTCTGGAACTGGTTCAATATTTATATTTCTAACCATAGGTTGTTTAGTAATATTTTTATGTGTCTGAGGTGTGTTTTTGGTAATATCATATTTTTCTTGAGTATTTCTGGAATAACTACACGCGGTTAAACTAAATATTATTAGCACTAGTAGTTTTAGCTTAAAATATCTCATTATTACACTATATGATTCAATTCGTACAATTAATGTATCTATCTTAATTTAAATTTCTTATAAACTCTATATAATGTACATTTAGGTTATTATTTTTATTTAAAACTATAAGAGAATTGGTTAATTAATAATGTTAAATTTAGTTCAGAAAATTATAGGCAGTCGCAACGATAGGTTTATTAAGAAAGTTTCTAAAACGGTTCAGAAAATTACTAGTTTAGAGCCTAAGTTTGAGAAACTTAGTGATCAAGAGTTAAAAGCAAAAACTCAAGAGTATAAAGAAAGGGTCGCAAAAGGAGAGACTTTAGAGAGTCTTCTTCCAGAAGCATTTGCTACAGTTAGAGAAGCAGGTAAGCGAACCAAAAATATGCGTCATTATGATGTACAGTTAATCGGAGGAATAGTTCTTCATCAAGGTAAGGTTGCCGAGATGAGAACTGGTGAGGGTAAAACACTGGTTGCTACACTACCAGCATATCTGAATGCCTTGACTGGTAATGGGGTTCATGTGATTACAGTCAACGATTACCTTGCAAAGCGTGATGCTGAGTTGATGAGTGATATTTATGAATTTTTAGGTTTATCAGTAGGTGTAATCGTAGCTGACTTAAATCCAGAACAACGTAAAGAAGCTTATGCATGTGATATTACATATGGGACAAACAACGAGTTTGGTTTTGACTATCTTAGAGACAATATGGCTTATGATAAAGAGCAGCAAGTCCAAAGAAGTCGCAACTATGTAATTATAGATGAGGTTGATTCAATTTTAATTGATGAAGCTAGAACTCCACTTATTATATCTGGGGCATCTGATGATAGTTCTGAGATGTATAATATTTTTAATAGACTAGTGCCTTACTTAGAGAAGCAGGAAAAAGAAGAGTTAGAAGAAGATCAAGAACAGAAAGATTTTTATGTTGATGAGAAGTCTAAAAATGCTTATTTAACAGAAAAAGGCTATGCAAAAATTGAAAGTATGCTTAAAAAAGAGGGCATCCTTGAAGAAGATGATAACTTGTATAGTCCTCATAATATTACAAAAATGCATTATTTAAATGCTTGTTTGAGAGCTAATTCATTATACCAACTGAATGTTGACTATATTGTACGTGATCAAGAAATTGTCATTATTGATGAAAGTACCGGTAGAGCAATGCCAGGTCGTAGATGGTCAGATGGCCTACACCAAGCAATAGAAGCTAAAGAAGGTGTTAAAATCAATGCTGAAAACCAAACAATGGCATCCATTACATTCCAGAATTTCTTCAAGCTATATAATAAAATAGCGGGTATGACTGGTACAGCAGATACCGAAGCTTTTGAGCTTCACTCCATTTATGGATTAGAAGTGATAATTATTCCTACTAATAAACCATTAATTAGGAAAGATCATCATGATGAAATCTATGGCAGTGTAAGAGAGAAGTTTGATGCTATAGTTACTGACATCAAAGAAAGGATATCCAAAGGTCAGCCAGTATTAGTTGGTACTGCTTCTATTGAAGCATCTGAGGTTTTATCAACCTTGTTGAAGAAAAAGAAAATTAGACACAATGTATTAAATGCGAAGCAACATGAGAGAGAAGCTAGCATAATTGCTATGGCAGGTTATCCAGGTAATGTAACTATTGCAACAAACATGGCCGGTCGTGGTACTGATATTATCTTAGGTGGTAATTTGGAAGTTGAAATTGCACAGCTTGAGGATCCTTCAGTAGAGGATATTGAGAAAATTAGAGCAGAATGGATTAAGCGTAACGAAGTTGTCAAAAATGCTGGTGGATTATGTATTATTGGTTCAGAAAGACATGATTCACGCAGGATCGATAATCAGTTAAGAGGTCGTGCTGCTCGACAAGGTGATCCGGGTGAGAGTAAATTCTATCTATCAATGGATGATAATCTTTTGAGGATTTTTGCATCTCAAAGTATGGCAGAAAGAGTTAAGAAAGGTCTTAAAGGTGGTGAATCGTTAGCTTTTGGTTTTATGTCAAAAGTTATATCAAAAGCTCAAGGTAAAGTCGAAAGTTATCATTTCGATATCCGTAAAAACTTACTAGAGTATGATAATGTTGTAAACACTCAGCGTAAAGTTATTTATGAGCAGAGACAAGCATTTTTAGATTCTGATGATGTTAGTGAAATTCTTGCTGATATTCGTATAGACGTAGCGGAACAGTTATTTCATGATTATGTGCCTGCTGGCTCTATGCATGAATTGTGGGATCTTGAGGGTCTAGAAAAAGCACTTAAGTCTGACTTTCTGATAGAGCTTGACTTACAAAAGTCTTATCAGGAAGATGATAGTTTAGGAGAAGAAGATCTTAAGAAGCTTGTAAGAGAGGCTATAGAGTTTGAGTTTGCTGAGAAAACTAAAGATTTAGAGGTTGGAGCAGTTAGGCAGTTTGAGAAGTTCTCATTATTGCAGTCATTAGATAGTCATTGGCGTGAGCATTTAAGCTCAATAGATCATCTACGCAATAGTATAAATTTACGTGGTTATGCTCAAAAAGATCCAAAAAATGAGTATAAGAAAGAAGCTTTCGAGTTGTTTTCAACTATGCTAGATAACTTTAAGTATGAGGTTATATCTTCACTTGCTAAGATAAGAATTGCTACAGAAGAGGAAACTCAAAGAGCTCAAGAAGAATGGAAAGAGTCTATGAGTGAAATCAAAGCTGAGCATGAAAGTGTTATTGATAATAACCAATCAGAGGATGAGCAAGAGCAAGAAGAAGCACCAAAAGTTCAGCAAGTTAAGAGAGAGGGTCCAAAAATAAAAAGAAATGATCCATGTCCTTGCGGTTCAGGTAAAAAATATAAACAGTGTCATGGTAAAGTTGAATAATTCTATATAATCTTAAATGGCTTATAAAAATCGTTGCTTTGGTAATAAACCTAATCAAGAGCTTTATGCAAGCTATCATGATAATGAATGGGGCATACCAAAGTATAATGATAAGGAACTTTTTGAGCTTTTGATATTAGAAGGAGCTCAAGCAGGTCTTAACTGGGAAACTATTCTAAAAAAGCGTCAAGGTTATCGTGATGCTTTTTATAATTTTGATCCTATTAAAGCTGCAAGTATGTCAGATTCTGAACTTGAAGCTCTTCGAAACAATCCAAATATTATCCGTAATAAATTGAAAATCTATTCTGTTAGAAAAAATGCTCAAGTATTTCTTCAAATTCAAAAAGAGTTTGGTAGCTTTAGTGATTATATATGGGCGTTTGTGAATAATAAACCTATTAAAAACCACTGGAAATCTCATCAAGAAGTTCCAACCTCAACGTCTATCAGTGAGAAAATCTCAAAAGATCTCAAAAAAAGAGGGATGAGTTTTGTTGGACCAACTATTATTTATGCTTATATGCAAGCAACTGGCTTAGTTAATGATCATCTAGTTGATTGCTGGTGTTATACTAGAGATATGTAAAAATACATTTATAAATTTCAATGAAAGATTTAGTTCATAAATTACTTGACTGGAACAGAGAATATTTAATATGTGATAGTAATTTAACAATCGATAAAATATCAGAAGTATTTGCTGAGAGATTCGATGTTTTTGCGAATGGTCGAAATTATCTTAATGTTGATCATGAAATATATTTTGATTTTCTATGTGGGTTTAAAGAAACTATCGCAAAAATTGATTATAAAGTTATTGATACTATTGTAGATAATAAATCAGTAGTATTACCTATGAAAGACTGTTGATTTAATCTTTCATTAAACTTATGAACTTTTGTAAAATATAGATATCGTAGATATTTATATTTTTAGTAGTTATGGATTTTTTCTTTTTAGGTTTAGAAGAATCATTAGGTAATG
>NZ_VXKO01000040.1:0-11268 GCF_008711475.1 Francisella sp. SYW-2
GTGCCAATTGAATATTTCAGATAGACTTCCTCTTAGCTGATTAAAGTACTTTTTCATCTTTCGCAAATAATGAATATATAAGGCTTTAATCAGTCCTTTCAATATTTTTTATCGTGTACAGAGATATTTTATTCTAAATTGTATCTTTTAGCACTATTTTATAATACAATCTATACAGTAAGGAACGAGGGAATCTTTATGAGTAAGTTTCTCTGACTATTTAATTTCAGTTTTTGCTTAATCTCTTAAATTGTCATTTCATAAATCCATACAATAATTAGCAGTAATGTGCTAGAACTAACTAAACAAATAACTAAAGAGAATAAAAATGGATAATAAATCACAAGGTACAGTAAAGTTTTTCAACGATCAAAAAGGGTTTGGTTTCATCACTCCTGAGAATGGTGGTAAAGATGTATTTGTACATATTTCAAAACTTAATGGCGAAACACTTGCTGAAGGTCAACAAGTTACTTTTGAAACTCAAGAAGGTAGAAAAGGCCCTGAAGCTATAAATATTGAGGTACTATAATGCCAAGTATTAGAGTAGACGAGCGCAAACCATTTGACATAAGCCTAAGAAACTTCAAACGTGCTTGCGAAAAAGCTGGTATCAAGCAAGAGCTTAGAGATAGACAGCACTACGTAAAGCCAACTGAAAAAAGAAAGATAGCAAAACGTCAAGCTATCAAAAGAGCTAGAATAGCTCAAAGAAGAGCTTACATCTAATTATTTCTTAAATTTTCCCAATCTTTTTTATTTAATATAAAAACTAGTCTTTCACGAGAAGTATCATTCTCACAAAGCTTAGCTCCTAATTTGGACACAGCTTTTTGCGAACGAATGTTTTTATACCAAACATCAAAAAGTACATTTTCGACTGATTCAAAAGCATAGTCTAACATTAGTTTTTTAACCTTTTTATTAAGCTCTGTACCCCAATATTTTTTAGCATAGAATGTATAACCTACTTTTATTGATTTTTTAATATAGTCATACTCATAGTATCTAGTAGAACCAACAAGTTCTTTATTATGAAAAATTAGATAACAATTTTGAGAATTTTTTAAACCATCATCAAAATACTTTCTAAAACCATCTACTTGACTACGAGATCTATCATTATGCTGTACCCATATTTCAGGATCTTTGGCTACATTGTACAACCTATCAAAATCTCCACTAGTCATTATTTCAAGTTTGATATTTTCAGATGAGAGGGGTTTATTAAAATCCATAAATTCACATTACTATATAAAAATTTAATAAATATGCTCAAGAGTCTACTATCGAATTACTCTACTGTAACAGACTTAGCTAAGTTTCGAGGTTGATCGACATCCGTCCCTTTGATAATAGCTACATGATACGATAAAAGCTGAAGTGGTATTGTAAATACTATTGGCGCACTAAAATCATGTCCACCATCTAGTTCCAAGACAATACTATTATCAAAGCTAACTTTATCTTTTATTTCCTTATCTACAAAAAGAATTAGCTTTCCGCCTCTAGCGTGAACTTCTTGAAGATTAGAAAGCGTTTTGTCTAATAAATCATCATTAGGTACCATAGCAACTATTGGCATATGTTTATCAACTAATGCTAGTGGTCCATGTTTTAACTCACCTGAAGGATAAGCTTCAGCATGGATATAAGATATTTCTTTGAGTTTTAAAGCGCCCTCTACTGCTATTGGGTAATACAATCCTCTTCCTAAAAATATTGTATGCTCTTTGTCAGAGAAGTATTCACTTATCTCGTCTATTTCAGGGTCTAATTTCAATGCACCCATAACTAATGCGCGGATATCATTAAGTTCTTTAGTATATTTTACAATCTCACCATTTGATAAACTTTCCTTCAATTTAGACATTACAAGTGTAAATATTGCTAATGCTACTAACTGTGTTGTAAACGCCTTTGTTGACGCAACACCAATCTCAACACCTGCTTTTGTCATAAAAGCAATATCAGACTCTCGTACTAAAGAGCTATTTGGTACATTACAAATACACATACTACCAATATAATTCTGCTTTTTACTTTTTCTTAGAGATTCTAAAGTATCCGCAGTTTCTCCAGATTGTGATATACTAACAAATAAGGAACCATCGACAACAATATTATTTCTATATCTAATCTCACTAGCTATCTCAACACTACATGGAATTTTTGCATACTTTTCTATCCAATATTTTGCCGTCATACCAGCATTATAACTAGTACCACATGCAACTATACTTATATGTTTAGTTTTCTCAAATAGCTCTTGAGCTTTTCTATCAAAATTATCTAAACTAATTTCACCATCATTTAATGATGCCATGATAGTATTTGATATAGCTTCTGGTTGCTCATATATCTCTTTAAGCATATAGTGCTTATAACCGTCTTTAGTAGCACTTGAAGATGAGTAGTTATATTCTTCAACTTCTAAATTTTTAGGTATTCCTTTACTATCAAAGACTTCAACATCCTGTTTAGATATAATAGCTATATCGCCCTCATCAAGATAAGAGAATCTATTAGTAACTGGCAATAACGATAATGTATCAGATGAAATAAAATTCTCATCAATACCCACTCCTATAACTAGAGGAGAGCCTGAGCGAACGGCAACGATCTTATCAGAAAACTTCTGTGAAATTATTGCTAGGGCATATGCTCCTTTTAAAAGCTTAGTTATAATCTTGATATTCTCAATAATAGATTTAGAATCATCCCATTCTCTATCTAATATATGAGCCACAACTTCAGTATCAGTGTCTGATTTAAAATGATAGCCCTCTTTAATTAATGATCTTTTTAATTCAGCAAAATTCTCAATTACTCCATTATGTACTATGCAAAATTTCTCCGAAGCATGCGGATGAGAATTTTCTTTTGAAGGTTTACCATGAGTTGCCCACCTAGTATGGGCAATACCTATATTACCTTTGAAATCTGATAAGTCATTAACAGCATTTTCTAACTCAACAACCTTACCCACTTCTTTACACATATCTATTTGATTATAATCATTAACTACTGCTAAACCAGCAGAATCATAACCACGATATTCAAGTTTTTTAAGTCCCTCAATCAAAATATTTGTAACATTTCTTGTAGAATTGGCACCTACTATCCCACACATAACATTATATACCTTAGTTTTTACTTATCGTCTTTTTTGACAGGTCTCTGCCAAGTATCAATATGACGCTGTCTTGCTCTTGAAATAGCAAGATTATCAGCTGGAACATCTTTTGCAATAGTTGATCCAGCACCAATAGTTGCACCAGGACCAATATTAACTGGAGCAATTAACTGTGAATCAGATCCGATAAACGCATAATCTCCTACTGTTGTTTTATGCTTATTAACTCCATCATAATTACAAGTTATTACACCTGCTCCAATATTACAATTAGCTCCGATTTCACTATCACCTAAATATGTCAAATGTGATGCTTTTGATCCCTTTCCTAAAATAGTTTTTTTTGTTTCAACAAAGTTTCCAATAACAGCACCTTCCTTGACATCACATTCCGGTCTAACTCTAGCGAAAGGCCCAACAATAGCTCCTTCACGGATAATAGATCCGTCAACCATACTATTAGCCTTTATTTTGACATTATTCTCTATAGTACAGTTTTTTAGAATACAGTTCGCTCCAACTACTACATTATTTCCAAGCTTCACGTGACCTTTAATGATTACATTAACATCTAACCAACAATCTTTGCCAACCTCAAGTTTACCGCGCACATCTATTCTATTAGGATCAGCGACACTCACACCTTTTGACATTATCACTTCAGCTATGTGTTTCTGCCACTGTCTTTCAAGTTGTGCAAGTTGAACTCTATCATTAACACCTTGTATTTCAAATTCTTCGACAGGGTGAGTTACCGTTATAGAAATATTATCTTCTCTTGCCATTGCTACTATATCTGTAAGATAATACTCACCTTGTGCATTAGCATTGCCTAAATTAGGCAGCCATTTTTCCAAGTGATCTCTAGATACACAATATATACCTGTATTTATCTCTTTGATCTGACGCTGACCATCTGTAGCATCCTTCTCTTCGACTATATGGCTTACTGCACCAAACTTATCTCTTACAATACGTCCGAGTCCCGTCGGATTATTTACAACAGCGGTAAGAACAGCTAGATCATTACTTGCTGATTTAATCAAATTAGCCAAGACTTCTGTAGATATTAAAGGCACATCACCATATAGAATTAAGACTTTATCCTCTTTAATCTGAGGTAAGGCCTGTAGTACTGCATGCCCTGTTCCTAACTGTTCTTTTTGCTCTACAAAGGTAACACCTTTATCTGTAAGTTCTTCTTCAACCATCTCTTTTAGATGACCTGTAACAACAATTATATTACTGGGCTTTAAAGGTTCAGCTCTATTTATCACATGCCTAATTAAGGTTTCTCCTGCTAAAGTTTGTAAAACTTTTGGCTTATTAGAGTTCATTCTTGAACCCTTTCCTGCAGCTAAAATAACAACTGATAAACTCATAACAAAAAACTCCTTATATCCCTATACACCACACTCTTCTAGCAGAACTGTGATAATTTGATAATGATCTTCTAGCATTCTATCATACATACTATTTATAATTGAATCTATAGAAACCCACTGAACTTTATTAGCATCGTCTGCGGCATTTATTATTGGTAAACTCGGCCATTCTTCCAACACAAAAACACCAACATGACTAATAGTTCGACCTCTAACAGAACGATCAGGATAGTCAAAAACTTTTTCAAATCTTTTTGCTAAAGATAATTGCTCAATACTTAAATCTATATTTGTTTCTTCAAACAACTCTCTTACTATCGCTTGAGATATAGTCTCTTCACACTCCAAGAATCCACCTGGTAACGCCCACAACCCCTTACCAGGAAAACCTTTCCTTTGGACTAGAAGAATATGATTATTTACTATAACTAGAGCATCTACAGTAACTAGATTTGGTTTATAAGGCGCATTTCTCCATGAATACTTATAGTCGACAACATAATTATTTTCAGCAACCAGATCTTGATATGTTACGCTTTGCATAAAAGCATTTAATAACTTAAATGTTCCCTGATTTAGTGTTCGACTACACATATACTCATCAAGGATTTCGCCTTTATAAAAATATTTTCTAAACTCTGTGGCATTATAATTTTTATAATTATCTACTGGTATATATCCCCACTCTGGAAAACTCTTAATATAATAGCTAGAGTCATCCTTAATATGTCCAACAATAGCTATAGTTTCATCTAGCCTAGCGTACTTATAGACATTTTGACGTAAAGACTCTTCCCATTTTTGCTCTTGATAGAAATAATCTGCTAGTGGTTCAATTTCAACTAAACTTAAATCAACACCTGCTACCTTTAAGTCCTCAATAATCATCTGCCTTCTAAATTCAAATGAAAATGGATTTTTTATATTTGGAGCATTAAATGAACTTCCTACGTTTATAATAACTTTCTTACTATTTTCCAAAGCTACTAATATGTTATGCAGATGCCCCTTATGAAAAGGCTGAAATCTTCCGATAAAAACTGAAATATCATACATATTCATCACCTATGTATTTAACTCTTGTGCTTGTGCTTGACTATCGTAGACACTATTGTCGGATGGCGCAGTAATTTTAGTATAATCTTTCATCTGATTTTGAATCTGGTCTGTCTCATCTTGCTGTATAGATTTATCAATAGTTCTATCATATGAACCAAAACCGAACTTGCTCTTCTTAGCAGAACCTAACAATCCTCCTAAACTTGACTGCCCTTTACTCGCATTAGCTTCAGAAGCCGCCATATCCAACTCCGCTTTTTTAGCAATTTCTAGATTATTATCGCTTTTTAATTCGGTATTATTTAATTCTTTACGAATATCACTTAGTAATCTAACACCTTCTGAAATATGATCAGGTGCTTGAGACTGACCATCTCCAGTAAAGACAGCATTTATCTTAACTAAACTAGAGAGCTCATCAATTTTACGTGCCTTAATAACAAATATTCTATCTTTTTGAGCATCTTTAACTGTAATCAAATGTCCCGATAACACCTCATCTTTCTCAGATGTTACGGTATAACTACTAGGATGATCTTTGAAATAGTCATCTAGTAAATTTATGGTTATAGATAACGGCTCTCTAAATACAAGTTTCAAAGATCCAGAATCATCATAAACAACACTTATGGAAACTTTTGATATCTGATCACTTATTATTTTAGCCATATCGAACTTGACTGTATAATTTGGAGGTAACATCTGCTGATATGCTTTAGGAACTTGTGACCTAGCGTACTTATCATCACCATCAGGAAGCTTTAAAGCTGGTTTGATTTTTTCACCATTTAAACCTGTAGGAATTATCAAAGAAGGCTCTTCTTTAACCTGAACTTTAGCATACTCATACTTCCTATTTCTAAATATATCCCAGCTAAAGCTCTCATTAGAAAGACTTTCAGCAGTGAAATCATTATCTACATCATTAGTTGCACAGTTTTGTAACAACAAACCAAGACTCACTAAAATGAAAATTTGGAAACTTTTTTTCATCTACAAATATATAGTAACTAGCTAATTAAATTAACTAAACATTATAACACAGTGCTATACTAATAATAATAAAAGCTTCAAGAGTAAAAGATCAATGAAAGATAAACTTTTTATATTTCTACAATATATAATCCCTCATTCTTTAACATCGAGACTAGTTAGTAGACTAGCAGAATCAAAAAATAGACATCTAAAAAATTATCTAATAAATTTAGCCATAAAAAAATTTAAAATCAATATAGATGAGGCTAAAGAAATTGATATAAACAAATATTCTTCTTTTAACAACTTCTTCATAAGAGAATTAAAAGATGGATTAAGACCTATATCTTCAGATAAAAAAGTTATCTCCTCTCCTGCAGATGGCGTTCTAAGTGAGTTTGGAAATATTACTAATGGCAGTTTAATTCAAGCTAAGGGAAAAACTTTTACACTAAAGGCACTAATAGCTGATAGTTCAACAACCAATTTCACAAAATTTGCAACTATATACCTATCTCCCAAAGATTATCATAGAGTCCATATGCCTATCGATGGCAAGCTAACAAAAATGGTTTATATACCTGGCAAGCTTTTTTCTGTAAACCAAACCACTGCAAAAAATGTTGATAATTTATTTGCAAAAAATGAGAGATTAGTTTGTTACTTCAATACAGAAATTGGTGAAGTTGCAGTGATTTTTGTAGGTGCTTTACTTGTTGCCGGTATCGAAACAGTTTGGCACGGCAAAGTAGCCCCAAGCTACTATAGAGATGTACAAACTTGGGATTACAACAGTGACAACTTTAATATAGAATTCAAAAAAGGAGATACACTTGGCTGGTTCAACTTTGGCTCAACAGTTATCATCTTAACTCCTAATGACAATATAACATTTTGCCAAAGCGAAAATAATACAGAAATTTCAGTTAATCAGGATTTAGCTTTGATTGCCGAATAGAGATTCATATTTATCCAACAACGACTAAAGATATTAGCCTTATTAATGTTATTTGACTTACACTCATTCACATAAGCAATCTCTTTGCTTTGACCAAAACGATCTTCATCAAATCTAAACCTAGCTGGCAACTTAATATCAAATCTCTTCGCCCACTTTCTAATAGTTACGTGCTTAAATCCCAGAATCTTTTCAGCTTCCTGATAACTTAAACCTTCTCTTTGACATTTTAACAAAACTTCTTTTGCTGAACAGTTGAATCTATTTTTTACAATTTGTTCAAAATTTCCCGAATATTGATTTGCCATATAACGAGTCTCCTATAAATAAAATGAAACACAAATCGACCCCCACAGATAGGATATTACCTACTTTATTATCTGCAACAAGCCTTTTATACAGCAAATTTAGAAGTTTAATTTTATTGATAAAATCTTATAATTTATAGGACACACCTTTTTAAAGAAATCTTAAGAAAATACTGTCAAAAAATATTTAAGTATCAGCATTTTATGCCTCCAAGAATCTAACCTAACGGAATAAATCCTAGTAAATATGTATTTTGTGCACAGGCATTTCTGTCCATATACTTATTGCCATTTGCATCTAATTTAGTTGGACACTCATGCTTGACAACACAAGACATCAAAATCATTGAAAGTACTGTCATAACTGTTACTCTAAGAATATTTTTTCTCATAATAGTCTCCTCATTTTATTGTTGAGATTGCTTATCTGCTGGCATAGGCTCATATGTGGATACACATGAAGCTAGTACAAAAGATACCAAAATTACAGTTATTATTTTTTTCATACAAACACTCCTTACAAATTTAATAAAATCTAATTAAACTCAATATTAATTAGGCTACACTTAAATTTATACCACACTAAATATTAAATATTAAGTATTTATATGCACCATTCTAGATTTTTTTATTAATTTAATTATTTAGCTTTATATTTATACGTCTAGTAACTATAATTGCAAAATTAAAATTTCTAAAACATGTCGTATGGATCTTAACCATATTTTAATAACATCTCTAATGGCTATAATCCCATTAGTATTTGCAATAACAATACATGAAGCTGCGCATGGTTATATTGCAAAATATAGAGGTGATAATACTGCATATAAATTGGGAAGAGTTAGTTTAAACCCAGTCTCTCATATAGATTTAATTGGAACTATCATAGTACCAGGGTTAATGCTGATAGGATCTTTAGCTTCCGGATTTCCTTTTATTTTTGGTTGGGCTAAACCAGTCCCAATAAATTATAGCAACTTAAAAAATCCTAGACTTGATATTGCTCTTGTAGCCATTGCTGGCCCTCTAGCGAATTTTTTAATGGCAATAATATGGGCAATAATAGCAAAATATATAACTTCATATCCCTATATACAAGGAATGGCTTTTTACGGCGTAATGATTAATATTGTGCTTATGATCCTAAATCTTCTACCAATCCCTCCTCTTGATGGTAGTAAAATAGTAGCTTCTTTTTTGCCTAAAGCCATAGCATATAAGTATAGTAATTTACAAAAATATGGCTTTTATATTTTGTTTGCTTTAGTTTTAATCCCATTTAACGGATCTAATTTATTGTTTACTATCATGAAGCCTTTTATCAATATAATAATCAACATTATTCAATTAATCATATTCTATTAAATACAAAAATATATTTATTAATTAATATTGATCAAAATTTGGTTTAAATATACTAGTTTAGTAAAATATCTATAAAGAATAAAAACTAGTTAGTAATCATGCTTAACAATAATCTTTTAAAATTATTTTTTTTACTACTTATATCTTTAGCTTATTATAAAAATATGTTCGGATATGGCAGTATTCCTCCACAAGAACCTACAATTGTAAAGACTTCTGCATTCATTACTGATATACAAAGCTTAGATGAAGTTAATGAGCAATTACAAATTGATGTTATTTTCAAATTCAGATGGAATGATCCAAGATTAAAGTTTAATGCAAATGAAGAAAAAACTCCTTACATTTTATATCAAGGAGACTTTCAATATGATGAAATTTTTGAAGGGTGGAAACCTCAAATATCAATAATAAATGAAGTTGGGTCTCCTCAAATAAAAGCAAGACAAATAAAAATTTATCCTGATGGAAATGTTGTATATACAGAACAACGAACACTACATCTTGAAACACCTATGCAACTTGAGAAATTCCCATTTGATAAGCAGACCTTAAAAGCATACATAATTCCGTTTGGATACGACTCTAACGAAGTAAAATTGGTAGTAGAACCAAATCATAGGATTACTGTTAAAGATTACGTTAAAGACCATCCAAATGTAAATATAGCAGAATGGCACCTTACTAACTTTAATTTAGTAAATACAAATCCTACAAAATACTATTATGGAAAGTCAGAGAAAGTGTCAATGCTAGAGTTTAGTATTTCATTGGAAAGAAAGCCTACTAATATTCTCTTAAAAGTATTAATCCCATTGACACTATTAGTATTAGCAATGTGGGCCGTATTCTGGATGGACACTAAAGCATTATCAGACAGGTTAAATATAGCATTTATAGGGATTTTATCCGTTATCGCATACCAGTTTTTGATTGAGGGGGAAATGCCAGATATTGACTATCTAACCTTCACAGACGGCTTCTTATTACTATCCTTTACTATTCTATTTTCAACAGTCCTAGAAAGTCTAATCGTATACTGGCTGATAAAATTAGATAAACAAAGCTTTGCTAAGAGGGTAGATATATTCTCCAGATTTGCATTTCCGATTACTTACGTTCTATTTATATTTTCATTATACTTAATATATCTTCACTAATACTAATTAAGCTCTTGAATATTTTTTGGCAAGCAAAGAATAAAATTACACATAGCTGAAGTTATTAATGTACCTATTATTGCTATCATATCCTACTTACCTATATGCATCTCCTACTATTATTAATAAAGAAGGGCTATCCTAGATAACTAAGTTATGTTAGGATGGTTTTGATGAGAAAAAGTAGATTAAGTTCATACAAACAAGACAAATTAATAGAGTTATTTATAGCGGGAAGTACAGCACGAACTGCATCAGAATTAGTATCAGTAAATAAAACTATAGCCAGCTATTATTTTCATAGATTAAGATTACTTATTTATCAAAACAGTGAGCATTTAGAAATGTTTGCTGGAGAAATTGAAGTAGATGAAAGTTACTTTGGAGGAACTCTTAAAGGAAAACGAGGTAGAGGAGCTGGTGGTAAAGTCCCTGTATTTGGCTTACTTAAAAGGAATGGTAAGGTATATACTGTAATCGTTCCAGATGCTAAGAGTGATACTTTATTACCTATAATTAGAGAAAAGGTTAAGCCTGATAGTATCGTTTACACAGATACCTTTGGGAGCTATAATCCTTAGATGTTTCAGAATTTAAACACTATAGAATTAACCATAGTAAGTTATTCGCTAAGAAGCATAATCATATAAATGGTATCCCTAGAGAGCATTTTCACTTGTTTTTAAAGGAGTGTGAGTGGAAATTTAATCACAGTGATTCTAAAGAACAACTAAAGCTAATTAGACACTGGGTTAGAGAGAGTCTAAAGTAAAGTTATCTAGGATAGCCCCTATTTTGTATATAAACTAATTGATAAGGATAATTTAAATTTGTTAGTTATAAAAACACAAAGCCCCATATATTTATGAGGCTTTTTGTATTGCTTATCACGATAAGTCTTTGATATTTGAATAAGATG
>NZ_VXKO01000041.1:0-9335 GCF_008711475.1 Francisella sp. SYW-2
ATCAGCATAAAATGCTGATATGAAACACAAAAGTAAGATTTTGAGTCAGATTTATCTAAAAAATACTCAATATTAAAACATATGAAAAAGGGCTTTCATTAACTCAACAGCCTTTATTAAATCATCTCTAATAATTACTACAAACAGAAATACCAAAGGAATGTTAGAAGTATTTCATGATCCTATAATGGCTAATGCCGCTATGGATAGAATTATATCTAAATCTTACAAAATAACTTTAGAGGGCGAATCTTATCGAAAAAAACTTATTCCTAAAATTGATAAATCTTTAAATTAATGGTTTAATTTTTTTTGGAGTTAGTGGATCAGTAATGTTGTCTCCGCTATGGGTCAGTAATCGTGTCCCGTAACAATCTAAAATAGTAGATATTATTTAAGTCATTGTATTTTAATAATTAAAACTTACTCAAGCAACATTTTGTTATTAGGAGTAAAGAAACAAAACCATCAGAATATATAAATATTGTTAGATGTAATATTTAAAAATGCATTTAGTAATTATTTTAAGTTCTTACTGTTGTTAATCATGAAACAATATAATAATATATTAGCAATATTTGTTACATATAAATAATGCAAGGCATGTATGTTTAATATAAGTGAAATAAAAATAAAAGAATTGGAAGCTTATACAAAGATATCTAAAGCATCCATTCACAGGTACTTTAAAGCTTTAGAAAATGGTGTAACCTACACTAATAATAGAATAACTGGAATAAGCCCCAAAGCAGCTGAAATTTTTTTAAAGAAACAAACATCTCTAAATTTAGATAAACCTTCTGTTACTTTATCTGCTAATTTATGTGGCGGAGTCGGAAAAACATCTTCGGTTTACAATTTAGCCGCAGCTCTAAGAAGAGTAACTGGCGAGGAACATAACCCAATAGTATTAATTGATGGAGACTCTCAAGCTAGCTTTACACATATAGTATGTGGCGAACGAGCAGCTGATAATGAGCCTATTCTGATTGATTATATAGAAAATAAAGCATCTATCAGCGATATATTAAATAATTTAGGACATGGCGTTTATTTTATAAAAAGTAATTTGAACTCTGCTTACCTTGATAAAGCATTAAACAAACCCTCAGATATCAAGAAAGCTATGAAAAACTTATATTTTGATATTTTTAATACATTAGGAGCTAATACTAAGATATTTCAAGATCACACCCCTCAACTGTCCAATTTATTTGCATCTTCAATTTCAGCACTATATCAAATGTCAGATGATGTAATTTGTAACGTATTAATACCTATTAGATCTGATGATTTTGCACTTAGTGGTGCAACATATATTATAAATGAAATTAATGATCTTGTCGATACATATTCATTTAATAAAGATAAGGTTAATATACATTGTTTTTTTTCAGCTTTAGACCGAAGAATATCAACCTCAGGAGAGGCTTTACAAAAAGCAATGTCTGATGATGTAATAAAAAACCATCTATGTCCTGTTGTTATTAGATATTCTTCAGAAATACCAAAAAGTATTATGTCTTGTAGTAATATTTTTAGTACTGGTCGTACTACAAATGCTACTAGTGACTACCAAGACTTATTGCAATATATATATAATTAAGGATTTTAGATATGGCCAGTCTCGACGAAATAGCAAAACAATATAATATAAAAAAAGAAGAGCCAAAAGATAAACCTCTACCAAAAAAGATTTCTAATCCTAACAAAAGAAGAACTTGGTTAGAAGAACATGTTATAGATCATGTCACACTTGTTGATCCTGATGATATTTGTAATTGGGAATATCATGATAGACCAGAAAATGAATTGGGAGATATAAAATCACTTTCAGACGAGTTTCTAAAAATTGGACAACAACAACCTTGTATTGTAAGACCATCTAAAATAGGAGAAACTCGTTATAAATATGAATTAATAATAGGTGAAAGAAGATGGCATGCTGCTAGATTAGCTAAAATAAAGCTCAAAGTTATTATAAAAGAAATTGATGATAATGATGCCGCCCTTGCTCAAGCTGCTGAAAATGATAATCGTAAAGATTTATCAGATTATGCAAAGGGAATGAGTTATTCTAAACTCATAGATGCAGGAGTTATAAAACAAGCAGACTTATTAGAGAAATTAGGAAGAAGTAAGCAATATGTATCTGCGCTATTATCTTACTCAAAGATACCTGAAGAAATATTATTAGCTATAGGAGATTTTACAAAAGTCTCAAGTAGAACTGCAGAGACAATTAAAAGACTGTCTTTAAAAGGTGATAATTATATTAAAGCAATTCTAAAGAAAGTAGAACAAATTAAAGATGGTACTATAGGGCATTCAAAATTAACTGAATTTGTACAAAAACAAGTGTCAGATAAATATGAATCAAATAAATCAAATGCTAAAAAAATAATATCTGCTAATGGGAGACATTTATTTACTATAAGAAATGATAATAATAATCTTTCATCAATGCATTTCCCAAAAGATATTTCTGCATTACTACAGTCTAAAACTATAGACCCTGAGTTACTAAACAAACATATCATGGAGTTTTTAGAGAATGAGTTACAAAATATAAAATGAATCCGCCCGGGCGGACAACAAAAAAGGGCACTTACTATGCCCTCTAATGTGGTTACTAAATTAATATAGAACCAGTCCCAATATCTATATTAGTCTAGTTAACCCTTAAATGCAAACTATTTTAAAAAAGTTATAAGGAGTTATAGCTATGGCTACCCTATTTCATGAAGGGCGTAAGGTATTACGTGCTGAAATCAAAAATAATAATTATGCTGATATAGCAGATTTTATATATTTCAGAATCCAAGTAAGTAAATATAAAGATGATAAAGATAATACTTTCTTTTTACTGCCAAACATCGACTATCTCGTAAAAGAAACTGGTATAAGTAAAAGAACTTGTGAAAGAGCTTTGCAAGAACTAGTTAAGAATGATTTTATTTCTAAAGCTAAACTAAAATGCTACGATGGTGCTGTAAGAATAAAAATATTTATTACCAATAAGTTTAAACAATTAATGCTATCTATCTCGAATTTAGTCACAAAAAATAACTCAAAGAATGAAGCTAATGATCAGGTAGATTTAAATGAAAATATTTCAGAAAACGTGGCGGAGTCTGATTCCGTCAATTTGGCGGAATCTATTATAAAAGAAGAAGACTATAAAAAAGATAATAATATTAATAATGATAAATATGATAATGTTATAAATGTTAATTTTTATTTCTCTTGTGAGAATAAGGAGTCTCATGATTTAGCTGAATATCTATCTCAAAAATATAATTTAGATTGTTTAGATATTTTATTTGCTCTTCATGATCTTCAACAAACAGGTTTATACAAATGCAAACATAAGCTTATAGAGGATGCTATTTCATCAGTGCAAAGAAATACTAATGCTAAAGATGTTATTCCTACAGGAGAAGTATTTAACTCATATAAAGCAATACAAGTAGCCGAAGATACAAGAGAAGAGACATTAACTCCTAAACAACAAATAGCTATTCATCAAATGCTAAAATATTTAACAAATAAAGGTAAAACAATTATTTCTAATGTTAAGGAAGTCTTTTCATGGATAGAGTTCCAGGTTACAAATATGAAGCATCAACTTGTAGGATTAGGGTTTAAGCATTGTTTGAATATAATTAGAAAGTTACTGTGTGATAATTCTAAACATCAATACTCTAAGCCTATTGGTTACAGACCTTTGTCTAAATCTGGGAATGATGATAGCAGTAATGAATTGACAGATCTTTTTATATGATTAAGACTGTTGAATTAATCTGCACTAAATTGTTCATTTTTTGTAAAATACATATATTGGAGATATTTATATTTTATGAGTTATTGACTTTTTCTTTTTAGGCATAGAGGGATCATTAGGTGGTGATAATAGGTTTGTAAAATTGAACTGTTACGGGACACGATTACTGACCCATAGCGGAGACAACATTACTGATCCACTAACTCCAAAAAAAATTAAACCATTAATCTAAAGATTTATCAATTTTAGGAATAAGTTTTTTTCGATAAGATTCGCCCTCTAAAGTTATTTTGTAAGATTTAGATATAATTCTATCCATAGCGGCATTAGCCATTATAGGATCATGAAATACTTCTAACATTCCTGGTTCTGTCGCAAACACCTAACTGTTTGCGACAGAACCCATGAGTTTTACCTTCTGATAGTAATATTTCCATTGGGTTGCCTAAAGCATCAGTCATAGCATGAATCTTGGTAGTTACTCCTCCAACTGATCTACCAATTGCTTGGCTATTATCTTTATCATATCCTGTAGCACAAGCATGTGTTCTTGCTATCGTTGAATCAAGCATAACTTCTTGTAAGTCAGGGCTTTGTACTGACTTAAATAATCTAGAGAATATGCCTTTATCACACCAATCTTTAAAACGCTTATGTATTGATCTACATTTACCATAATAAAATGGTAACATTCTCCATTGACAGCCTGTACGTAACACATAAAATACAGCTTCAATAAACAATCTTAACTTGACTTCATCATTGGTATGTATACCTTTTTGTGATTTTAAGAATAATAAAATACTTGACCAGAATACTTCTTTTATATAATAATGTATTTTGCTAAACCTTTGATATTTATTGTCTTTCAATTTTTAAATAACAACGGTTTAGCTATTTTCAATCCAATTTATATTTTTTGTGCACAGAACCTAATATATAATGTGAAACATACCAATCTAAAAGTAATTTACAATGCATAAAACAATAATATTGCTCCCATTAATATTCGCATCAATAAGTAGTATTTTCGCTAATGAAATTACTATAAATCCCCTAAACTCTCAAGCTAGCTTTACTATAAATGATAGCTTTGACTTAAATAATGATTATATTCGCGGAGATGTGATTGTAGTTAGTAAACTTCCTAGTTTTATTAAAGATAGGTTATCTTTGACGCTTAGAGGTAATTTTGCAGACTCAAAAGAAATATTGTTTATAGATCCTAATAGTAAATTTTCATTGCATAGCAGAGATGTAAAATATATTATGTCATCGCCAAAAACAGTTATAACCTCAAAAGAGGCTCAATCATCTTGTTTAACAACAAGCACAAAGGATTCTGCAGCTTCTAAAATAACTGCTTCTATGGGTATTAGCAGTCCTTTTTCTGTATCTCTAAGATATAGTACTGAGTGGAATAATTCATTAGAGGAAACAGTAAAAACTTGTAAAGATATCAGTGTTAGTATTGATCAAGAATATGAAAACTTTTTAGAAAGGAAACAAGGTTTTGCAATAGAAATTAATACTGTTAATAGTTGGGATAGAGAGTTGCTTAATAGTTCTTTTGGACTTGTTACCATTCCAACAGGCATAAATAAAATTAGTGTTATGACATTAAGCTCTAAAGACTCAAAATTTAGACTTAAATTAGTTAAAAATAATAATACGCGACAATCTGGTCAGAGTATAAATCTTTCTGTTAAAAGTGATGGGACATTCTCTTCTGATCTTAGACTTGAAATATATTATGATGGAACAGCTGAAGATTATGCAAAAGAAATAGTTTTAAAATAGGAAAAAATAGTATGAATAAAATAATATCTAAATGCCTTACAATATCTTTAGTTTTTTTAAGTGCTGGAGTAGCTAATGCAATCGAGCCTTTAAATGGTCTAGATTTATGCCGTGGATTTAAGAAAGAAATAATAGGAAAAAAAGTAAAAGTATCTGCAGATTGTATTGTTTCATCAAAATATGGAGGCATTGGAGAATATGTATTTCCTTCAGGTCATTTTGGATTTGACTGGCATTCAATACAGGGCATTAAACAACGCCAAGAACCAGTAGGTTTATTCAAAGCTAATAATGCGGAGGTTACAAAAATTAAAGGTAACTATCCTGTTTATTTAACTTACCCAGTATATGGGCTGCCTCGTGTTAGCAATGATTATTATGCTATTGAGAGGTTTTTTAACAAAAAAGAACTATCTTATGATTATAAAGTTATTCAACTTAATGGTCTAGTACCATCAAAAGGTGGTGATTGGATGTATGGATTAGGAGGTCAAGCGCCTTGGGCGCCTAAAAGAGTGTTCTATGGAAATCAAGAAGAACGAGAAAGAATCGCTGAAAAATTCGGTTTTATTATAGAGAGTAGTGTTGGATTTTCTACTCGCAAAGGTGTGCTTTCCCCTAACATAGAGACAGTTGACATTAATGTTCCATTAGAAAAAATATCAGAAGTTAATTTTTGTAATGGTCAACTCCAACTTGGTAAGTGTTAAAATATAAATTCAAGGAAATAAAATGAAGAAATTTATAGGTAGTTTGTCATCAGCTATATTTTTAGCATCATTAGCTTTCTGTAATGATATAAATGCTAAAAAAACTGATTATATAAGAGGTGATATTGAACTGAAGAATAATATGCCCAAATATACAGATGCTGTTGTGAGTATAAATGGAACAGGAAATATAGTTGATATTGTTAGTCCAGAGCATGTTAATATAGGTAAAACTATAAAAGCAGGATATATTATGGATAGTCCCTCAACTATAATAACAAGTTCTCAAGCTAAGAAATCTTGTGAAACAATAACAACAGTAGAATCAACTACAAAAACTATTCTAGGTGCTGCGGGAATTAAGCCAGGGTCTATTTTCAATATTAGTACGGAAGCATCTAAAAGTTGGACTAATTCAATTACAAAAGCTACAGAAACTTGTATAGATATAAGTCAGTCTCTAAAGCAAACATATGAAAACTTTATTGAAAGGTCACAAGGGGCAGCGTTGCAAATGTATTTAGAGAACTCTTATGGTGAGATACTATTACCTAATGTTGAATTTGGAGTGATTGTTGTTCCAGTAGGCGTTAACACAGTTAGTGTTTTCGCTATACAACCACTCCCGGTACTTAAATCAAAAGTAAAAGTATCATTAGATTATATTGGAAGAAATGACGATTTATTGTCTGCATCTAAGGACAATGCTCAGCTGGTTGTTACATCAGAAGGCTTTAAAAATGTTAGGTTTAAAGTTGAATATGCAGGGTCAAAAAAAGATTTTATGGAAGAAGTTGAATCTTATTGAGCCTTTCCAAGTAAGTGTGTAAATTAACTTACATAAATCTCTGAATTCTATCTTCAAATTCGATAGTGAAATAAGGAGCTTTGTTTCTTTAAAGCATTATTGTATTTAGACCTGGTTGTAAGTTTATATTTTTGTTTGAGAACATTCCAGCCCTTGGATTTAGTGTACTTATGAGGCATCTAAAATATTATCTATTTTTGAGTAAGCTTATTTTAATGGTCTCAAAAATAGGATAAGAGTGCATCGAGTTTTATCAAAATCACTAAAGAAAAAAGTAGTTGATTTTTTCATGCTTAATAATGGTGAAAATATTAAAACAGACCTCCATATTTTCTATTAGCTCTACTTTTATTTGGCTACGATGAATATTTATTTTTGTGCACAGAATCTATTTAATTTAAAATATTTTTTTTAATTTATATTCTTATGATACTATTAAAGTAAATCTAATATGGAGTTATGTAAAGTGGAAAATGAAAAAAATATTTTAGAAAAAATTAAAAAGTATGAAGAGAAACTTGAGCAAGCTAAGAAAGAAAATGCTCTAAAAATTTATGAATACTTATCTAAACACCATATCAATATATGGAATATAAAAAGTATAAAAAAAGCATTCGCTTATTTAGAAGAATTGGGTGAAGATGAATTTAAATAGTATTAATCACTACTAAAAAATAGAGTATTTAAATTTGCCTGAAATCATTATTCGAGCTATATTTTTTTTAGATTCTTTATTTATGTTTGGGAAGTATAAAGAAGTTGACTTACTTTAGATGATAAAATTAGGTGTAGGATTTAAACTGGACCGTAGGGAGCGAATGAACAGAATGTGGCGGTTTGAGATAATTGCAGATTGATACTTGGACTAAATTTAGAAATAAGTCTGAGACTAAGTTTATAAATGAATTGTTTGATGTTTACTGCACTAAATGTATCTAATCAAAAGTGACTTCGTTGATTATTGGTTCATATTTAATAGTTGCAACAGTACCGAAAAAACCGTACTACTATAATCCTACTTAGGCTTTGTTTCTAATCAAAGTGGCATATCGATCTTAAGGCTTAATAACTCGTCGAGAACTACTGATTTTTTGATTATATTCACAAAAAAATATACTGAGTTTATTTTTCATATAAGTACAAGCAATATACTGAAATAAAAAAATAGAATGGAAGAAAAAAATAGAATGGAAGAAAATAATTTTAAAGAACATTTTTTAAGTATTGACTTAGATAGTAAGAATACTCTTTTTGAACAACACAGAACGAATAAAGACTCTTATCTTAATTACAATGTGATAACTGTAGAGGGATACTGTTATAAAAAATTTGAAACAGATGATACAAAGCAAGCAGAGTATGAATTCAACCAGTGTAGTCAATATTACAGTAATATAATTGATGATACTGAGAACACTGTTTTTTTAGAAGATAATTTTTTAATAACACCATATATCGATGGTGAAAAACCCGATAAAGGTGAAATCATAAGCTATCTAAATGATCTACAAAAATCCAATTTATTTATTACAGATCCTGTTCCTGAAAATTTTGCTTTTAAAAATGATAAATTAAGATTGATTGATTTTGGTAGTACCTGGTATTCTGATATTGAAGACATTGATGCAAGTATAAAAGAAATAATTATTAAAAATTTCTATAAAGGAGGTTACAAAATCATACTCTTATTAGAACCTGAAACAGTAATGTACTATTTAACTAAAATAGTTGCTTTTGAATTAGATAGGCATACCCCAGTTTTCGTAGAACTTAATCCTTTAAAAATAGGAGGTTTTAAAAAAGAGTTGAAGAAATTTTTTATAAATGAATCTTGTGAATATGACCTATCATTCGAAAAAATTTGGGGTAAATTACCAGATATTGAAGTAGAAAACTCTTTTGAGGATATGGAGCCCTTTAGCTTATAAAAAAATAGGTAGTGTCGCAAACTGAAATTGCCTATAAATTAGTTTATAACTTTATCATAAATCCATGTTCATCTTATAGATGTTAGATTTCACAGGCAGACATTATTCGAGATTTAAAAGGCTGTTGAGTTAATGAAAGCCCTTTTTCATATAACTCCTTAAGAGCAATAGCATTAATCTAACTAATAGGCCTAAACCTAAGGAACGGATCAAAATATGCAAAGTTGCTTGAAGTTCCTATTTATAATTAGCCTTTCGTACTTGCACATTTTATGATATTATTTTGCTTATAATATATCTTATAT
>NZ_VXKO01000042.1:0-8038 GCF_008711475.1 Francisella sp. SYW-2
ATTGACCAATATAAGATATATTATAAGCAAAATAATATCATAAAATGTGCAAGTACGAAAGGCTAATTATAAATAGGAACTTCAAGCAACTTTGCATATTTTGATCCGTTCCTTAGGTTTAGGCCTAGTAGAACTTGACTCTGTATCAATTTAGTTTCTTCTTTAACTCTGGAGAATATTATATTACCCATCTATAAATAGTTGTGTGGTCTACACTTACTCCTCTTTCTTTAAGCATTTCTTCCAATTCTCTGTAACTAATACAATATTTTAGATACCAACGGATTGCCCATAAAATAACCTCTCCATTAAAATGCTTATATTTAAAACTATTACTAAACTAGATCTATTTAGCACAAAAACTAAAAGCTAGATACCTCTTTGTCAATAATTGCAACAGAAACATAAAAGTTATTAAAAGAAGATGTTATAGCTTTACTAAAACTAAGTCATTATTCCAAAGATTAGTTATGGATTTACAAGGTTATAAAATGCCTGGAATATGAACCACAGGAAATTTAAAAGAGACAAAATATGAACTAATAATGACTTAATCTTTTATAGTAATAGTCAATTTTTTTTCTTTACTAATAAATATATTAGCATCCTTTTTTTTAAAAAAAAGTTCGGCTGGAATACAAACATTAACTTGTTTTTTACTTTGTATAACGCTATATCTTTTATCCTCATGTACTATTTTATTTTTTAATTTGTTTTTTTTATTTTCTATAAGAATAGAAAACTCTTCTATAACATTTTTATCTAATTTTGGTCCTGATGCAAGCTCAATAATTTCAAGTTTACTATTAAAATTAATGCCAATATAGCTCTGCTTAATCATTTTATTTTTTTTAAAAATTAAAATAGATTTATAGATTTTTTTTGTTTGTCCCGATTTTATCTTATAAAATTTTTTTTTATTATATTCATTAAAATATTTTAAAGGTAAAAGGTAGAGATCTTTGTTTGTATTATTATTTAAATATAAATATCTTTTCTTTGAAAAGAAAAAAGTAAATAAAAATTTCATATCATTAAGTAAGCACATATACACTGATAATAATTATGTTTTTTTAATGTGTCTGATAATTAAATAAAAAGTACGTTTTTGTAAAAAAAGAGCCTACATATAACCAAAGAGATGAAGAAAAGAGAAAGTTCTATATTGATAATGTTCCTAAGCTAGACGATGAAAAACTCGTATTTATTGATGAAACCGATTCTGAGTATAATATATCAGCCTTACGAAGTTATGCTGAATCAGGCAAACTCTCATATTCAGCTAAAGATGCTTTCACAAAGAAAAAATGATCTTCCTCGTCAATTTGGGAGGTAATACCCCCTAAAAATAATAGCATTGAAAATAAAGGGTTTTAGTAATTAATGACATACTAAAAAAGGCTATCAGATTGCAGATTTGGAACCGTTCCTTAGGTTTAGGCCTAGATATTGATAATTTATCTGCAATATATCTTTGTGGTTTTTTATGTTTGAGTAGATATAAAACTTCTTCTATTTTTGACATACTGTTGATTCTCACCATTTATTATCCATCAATCAAAATACACATAAGTGTAATATTAATTAATGAATTTAGTTAAACAAATAGTGGATCAGTAATGCTGTCTCGTAACAATACAGCAGTGTCAACATTACAGGTAAATAGTCCAACAGCAAATAATACCTTACCAATCAAAGCTCCTATAACATTTATTCTCCCTTTAGCACACCAGTCACATGTGCCGTAACACCGTTCCCCGCGATTAGAGTAGCCATTGGTTCTAGGCATATCTAATGCATGCCCAGACTCATCTAAATAGCAGATAGAAATGTTTAAACTCTGATATTCTTTAATTTTCTTTTTGAAGAAGGATCGTTTCTCTTCGTCTGCTTTGGGATGTATCAGAGTTTTTTTATATGTCACGCCGATCTTTTTAAGGTTTTGAACGATACAATGATCACTGACTCCCAATCTTTTAGTTCCTTCTTTTAAAGAACTATCGGGGTAGTCTAATATCTTGTTTCAATTTTTCAATATCAAGCTTCGTGTTTGGTTTATTTCTAGTTCCTTTAGGTAGATTACCTTTTAACCATTCCTGTATACTTCTAATACTTATGTTGAACTTATATGCTAGTTTCAAAAAACTCATGCCCTCTGATTTTAACTTCAACACTTTCTTTATAAAATGATGTGAATGTGCCATAGCCTAAATAAAAAATAGTATACTACTTTTATAAGTAGTTAGCTATAGATCTTAACATCATCGCTCTCATCGCAGGTTTCATTATCTTTAAAATCAGAAATATCAATCTTAGGCCGAAAAATATCATCAAAAGTGGCGTTTACAGCCGTTGTCATATATTCTCTTGGTTCTATTTTTATAATAATTTTTTCACTAAAATCATCATGTTGTTTTATGAGCTTTTGCAGAGCTTCCGATATACTCTTACCCATCCTCTCATTATCACTATTCTTTTGAGGATTTATCCTTATATGAAAAACTAGTTCAGGTTTAGTTTCAGCATTATCATCTCGATTTTCATAACATAGCTTAAAAAGGCAAATAGATCTTTTAACCAAATTATCAAGTGCATTAGCAAAGTCACTATCCGATTTATTATTAACATTAACATGGGTTATCCCAGCAAAGACAGGGTCACACTTTGCGACTACAGCAGCGCACCCTATTAAACCAGTTGTTTTAACCTCTTCTGAGTAACAATATTCCAAAATGGAATGGTCATCAGAGTCAGCAATAAGCTCTTCAAGCTTTTGACGTACCAAAAAAATCGCTCCGAAGAAACCAACGTTTCCTTTTTTTTCTATTATACTGGGGGAACATTTGTCTTGTATATTAAAATTGGTATACCATTTTATCTTTGGTTTTTTAGTAATTTCTGATTTACATCTTTCGCAGAGGAGATGTTTTTTACCCCAACCTATAGGCGTATCAACGCTATCCCTTGGACAACCTTCTATTCCATTAATACAAATCGTTTCCATTCTCATCTCCTTTAAAATTTGATCTACACCGTTAATTTGGAACAGTTGTTGAACTACTTTTCCATTATATCTTCCATGCTTTTTTTGACTTTTATAACATAAATAAACATATATATCTGAGCATCATCAAGTTTTCAGGCATTGATACATCTAAAACCCAGTGCAACTTATTTTTAATGCTTCAATGCGACCTAATAAAATTATTTAGATACTTTGGATCAGGATTTTCTTCTGACCCTTCCATAATTAATAACTCTTATATATTTATGTAACTTAAAGATTATCTGCTTTTTTTAAATCTAAAATATTAATGGTGTAACATTACATAGCATTATGTAAAACTATTGTGAAAAAAGGTTCTGTCGCAAACTGTTAGTTGCGTAAATTTATATTATAATTTTATCACGAATATTCTTTTAAATTTTAGCATGGCTCAAATAGGAGAGGTATATCACTATTTACAGTTAACTATATTCATTACTTAGAGATTTAAGAATGTCATCAATGATAACTTCCTCAAAATCAAAGAAATCACTCTCATATTGATATAAGCTATCAACTACTTTTTTCATCTTCATACACATCTATATTGAAATAATTTTTTATTAGAATAAAAGATTTATGCTTTTATTTTTTTAATAGAATATAACTTTTTGTAAAAAGAGCATTATCTCAAAAATAATGTTAGAAAAATAGAATATAAAGTGGCATGACTTTGTTCTTGAGTGAGTTGTTTTAAGGCAAGTGCAATAATAAACAACTTACTTTAGCATTAATTTTTTCACAAAAAAGAATATTGTATTTACTAACAGTAAATAATTCATATATAAAATAAACTAATTGCAAAACTATAATAATGGAAAAAAATAATGAATAATACAATCAAACTTAGCTCTATTTTACTTATGGCAGTCATTTTAATGAGTTGTTCGATGGTTGGTCTTGGAAATAATTCTAAAGCTACTAATTCAAATACTACAGCCACTAAGACTTCTGTTCCAGAGGCAAAAATTCGCCTAAAAGAAATTGATGATCAAATCAAAATAACTATTCATACAACATATAATAACAATCCTAACGGAAGTGTAGAGCTAGAATGGGTAGCTCCAGAAGGTACTAACTGCTATAACACAGGCTTTCCAATTAAAAAGTATGGTGAAGAAAATGACATGACTTCAGCAACTGTTAATACTAAACACGGTAATAAAGAGTGTAATGGAGCATGGACTGCTAATATTAAGTTTAATGGAAATATCATCGCTACTGACACGATCATGATTAAGTAGTTGTTAATAGTCTTGGAGGTTTGCTGGTCAATAGTTGAGTAAAAAGAAACTTTATACAATTTTTAGCTGAAACTTTGTATTTCTCTTGATGCCATTCATCTCTACCAAAATGCTTTAACCATGTAGAATCAATAGCTACAGCACCTACAGTAGGATCAACCTTATCTTTCTTTGTATATCTTGGACACTCGATTCCTAGAGAAGATAAGCGCTTACTCAAAACACTATAATGAGGGGGTATTACCACACTATCAATGTGTAAATTATAATATCAAGAATATAGTCAATCAACATATTCATTGTTAATGGGGTAAAGAAACAAAGCCTTTGTGATAAAAGAATACTACAAACTTACACATTTGTCAGTTTGCGACAGAACCCTTTAGAAATATGAGTAGGCATGGTAATACTCCCTAAAAATAATATCAATATGCTAATAATATTTTGTTACGATTAACAAACATTTTCTTTACAAAAAGACTACATACTAATATATAAAATAGACAAAAAACATATAAAGTAGACAAAGAATATGGAACAAGAAATTGAATTAGTGCAAGAAATACAAAAAATCGTAACGCGTCAATTTGAATCAGAAGAAGGAAAACGCCTTATATGCGCTATAGATCAACAACCATGGTATAAATCAACAGGTTCTAATTCAGGATTACCTGGAATATGGTTACCATTCGGAGGAATCGTAAAAGGCTATTTGTTTAAACAATATTTTACCGTTTCTGTACATGATTTTGGCATAGGTCCTGAGCACTATAATGCATATGGAAATGATGCTATATTTATTATATCCATTGTAAATGAATTAAGCGATGACATGCCTGAAAGTAGATTCAAAAATCTAAAATGTTTAGCTACATCAGCGTATTTAAGTGGTGATAATTTTAAGAAAATAACTATAAGTGATAATGATGGTAAGGAATTTAATTGCTTTAAACAGTTATGCAAAAGTTTAACTTTTCAACAAGAATATAAAAAAGCTATGAAAAAAAATATTTTGTTCATCGATGGGGGTATTATTCTTGAAGAAGAAATTAATACTTTCTTAGTATCACAAGGCGGTAAAAGAGGTTTAGATAGCGATGCATTTCTAGAAAGAGAAGATGATAATGAAAGTGAAATTGGAGATATTGAAGTAGTTGAAGTAAATGATGATTCTATTGAAGATCCTTTTGCGGGAAGAGAATCGTTTGAAGAATTTAATAGTGTTGAAACTAAAGATCAAGGTATACCTTTTGAGATTTTTAAAAATCAAATTGATTTAATAGAAAAATGTAATAAAGCTATTTTAAATAACGCACTGAAAATAGAAGAAATAAAAGCAATAAGAGATATTGTAATTGAAAAAGATCATTTTGAATTTACCGATATAAATACAGTTAAATATATAAATGAAATTCTGGAAAATAACGGAAACAAAAAGGAGTGAAGAACTATGGAGAATAGTAGCAATTTATCACTAGAATCATTAAAAGAATCATTTGAAGAAATATGGGAATTTAACCAAGGAACAATGGGATATTTGCTATCTCCAGAAGGCTTTGAAAAATTCAAGAGATATCCTGATTTAATTAAACTTTTGGAAAATGAAAAAGCAAAAGAAATATTTATGGATAAATATCGTGCCGATGGACTATCGTTACATAATGATGGAGTATGTTTTGCTTTAAGTGCCATATTCCTAGAGTGGATATATAATAGAGGAGTAAGAGGATCTATTATAAGAAGAACTGATTTTATTCAGGCTTGTTCTAGTGATAAAGGACGTGAACTTATTGAGTTTCTACATAAATCTGAAGAAGAAAACTATAATGAAGATATATTGGAGAAAGGAAAGGAGAACCTTAAGAAGATGGGATTTGAGTATGAGATTGAGGAAAAGCACTTCGGTGTTTATCTAACCCAATTTGCTGCCCTTTATTCGCTACCATATGATATACCGATTTCACAAAGCACATGTGCTGTAACATTAAGCTTTAACGGTGAAGATAATGAAGAATTTGAAAATGCTGTTAATGAAACCATTAATCTACATAAAATAATGAGAAACTATGGAGACTCAAACCTAAACTTTCTTATTTTTAAATCTGAATCTAAAAATAATAGTAATAATGTACGTCATGCACTAGCATTTTTTAGATGCCCTATTAACAAGAAAATATATATTATGGACCCTAATTATGGACTTTATCAAACGGATGATAATAATCTAGACGATAAATTCTCTAATCTATATAGATTCATACATAGGTACACCAATGGTTGGGACATAAAAGAGGATATAGATGATGAATTAAAAGTAATAAAAACCAAAGATACTAATTCAGTATCTTTGTTATGGATCCCTTTAGGAGACTGTTGTTAAATCTCTTGCAGTTTGCGACAGAACCAAAAATTTTTGAGGACTAAGATAATGGAAAAACCTGATATAAAAGATATTTTAAATAATGAAATATCAGAAATTGATGAGAAATATTTAAAACTAATTACTCCTAACAGTATTTTCTGGAATACATCTTCGTTGGAAGACGATACAGATAAAGAAATGTTATTAAATATAATTAAAAGAATGCATATCTCAAAAGTTTATAAAGATAATTTTACTAATGTTGACTGTAATGGCTTCATAGGTTTCTTTTGTTTGTTTTCTGATAGCGTACAATCATCATTTACTTTTCTTTTTGAAGAAGAGTGCTATTTTGGCGTCATGAATATACAGTTTAATTATTTGAAACAGGTCGTAGAAGGCTATGTCGAAAAACAGTGGATAAAACAAGAAGAAAAGAAAGAAGTCTTAGAGGCTCTTGTAGAGATTGTTATAGTACATGAACTTGGTCATTTATGTATTGCTAGAAAGGCTGGCCCCCTTCATTTATATAAAGAAAGTGTTCCGTCTTCTTCATCACCTAAATACGATAATGAGGAAGAACATTATGTTATAAAAAACATAGAAAAAACTTATATTAAAGAGAATGAGCATATTAATAAATATTTTCACACAAGAGGGTCGCATAGGGATTTACCTGCTTTAATAAATCATAAACCAGAAAGCTATAGAGACCCTAGTGATGATGATTCTGTAAGTGATTAAGGAAGTGTGATCTACCCCGTCAATTTGGGACAGTTACTAACTTCGTTTTCCATTATATATTCAAACTGATTTGGAGTCATATAATTTATTGTAGAATGTTTCCTGAGCCTTCCCTAAAAATATGAAACTAAATGACTGATCTACCCCTCCTATTTTAAAGACTGTTGATTTAATGCATTAAAAGCTGTCAATTTAATGGTTTAACTAGAATAGGTGTATTCATATCAGCATAAAATGCTGATATGAAACACAAAAGTAAGATTTTGAGTCAGATTTATCTAAAAAATACTCAATATTAAAACATATGAAAAAGGGCTTTCATTAACTCAACAGCCTTTACAAGATAAGCTCATGCTCAAGGATAGGAAATCATTTGTAGAGAGATATTTAAAGCCGGCATTAGAACAAAACTTGATAGAAATGACGATCCCAGAGAAGCCAAATAGTAAATCCCAAAAATATAGAATGGCTAGACCGTAATTTTCTGTTCATTCGCTCCCTATGGTCCTACTACCGGCACTTTCCAATTAACTGTGTAAATTCTTAATTAAGATGCTAGATTATTTCTAGCAAAATATTAAGGATAAAAACATGTCTAAAAATAGAAAATCAGAAGATATTTACTCAATGCTAGCAGATCAG
>NZ_VXKO01000043.1:0-7726 GCF_008711475.1 Francisella sp. SYW-2
CTGATCTGCTAGCATTGAGTAAATATCTTCTGATTTTCTATTTTTAGACATGTTTTTATCCTTAATATTTTGCTAGAAATAATCTAGCATCTTAATTAAGAATTTACACAGTTAATTGGAAAGTGCCTAAAATATGTATAAACTTTAGTATTTTCATACTGTTTGTCAATATAAACTATATTAATAGGATTATCAGTTTGTAATTTAATATGAATATATCCAATAACTTGATTTTGTTTGAACAATAATAGATGCATATTCTCGTTATTATTTTGTATATTATTTTCTTGAACTCCTGTATTTAACTTTTTATGAAGTTCTTTTATTTCTATCCATTCATCTTCTGTAAATGCTTGACAAACTCTTATGCCATGCCAACCTGATTTTTCTTCAATTTTGGATACAAAATCTGTTTTAGCAATAGCATAAGCTGTTAGATTATACTTATATTTAGTAGCAAGCTGTTGTTTTAATTTTTGATATGCATTTTTATCATCTAAGTTATTAATTATCCAATTTTTGAATTTTAAATGTCTATCAATCTCTGAATTACCTTGTTCAAAGATATGAACATGAAAAGCATTTTCTTTTACAAAATATCTTCTCATAAAAAATCCGCATTCTCCTTTAGTTGCATATCCAATATTTTCCATATTTAAATTATACTGATCTACTTCTCCAAGATCTCTTACTATTGGCATAATATCAATGATTGGCTTTGCATAAATTCCAGGTATACTTGTAGAACCTATATGGTGAATTTCTATACAATTATCTCCTAATGCGTCACTAATTTTCTCAGCTTCTATCTGGAAAATATCTTTCCATTCCTTATTATGGGGTTTTAATATTACTTCTACTTTTTTCATAATCTTATTAACCTTATATTATTTATTTCCTAGAACGATTTGGGCTGATTTTCTTAAATCTCCGTTAGGAGACAGGTATCTGTATAAAGTAGCTCTAGTTGTTCCAAGTTCTTTACATAATTCACTGACAATGGTTTCTTTTTTGCCCATCGAAGCTTGGGCTAATCTAATTTGAGCTTTAGTTAGCGAGAATCTTCTGCCTCCTTTTCTACCTCTAGCCCGTGCTGATTCAATTCCTGCTTTTGTCCTTTCTATTATTAAATCTCTTTCAAACTCAGCAAGTACAGCAAAGAAGCCAAAAAACATTTTTCCAGCAGGAGTTGATGTATCAATATTTGCCCCTTTACCTGTAAGAACTTTAAGGGGTTCTGTTCAGGAAGGTACGGAATTTCTGCGACCATAGCTGTAACCATTGCTATATCTAGCTCACAGAGGGGCGACCGATTTTTAAATTGTTAATTATAAATTCTACAATCCCTTGTAAATCAAGGCTTTCAGCACTATCACCAAATTCATACATTCCTATAAGGTTAATATGTTGCCAAGCTACTGGTGAAAATCGTACAATATTCTCACACTCTTCTATCATTTTTTTACTTTTATAGTAACAATAAAGCTTTGATAGAATCGACGCATTATAAAAGATAATACAATTTGCTAATAATCTAGCACACTCATTATTAATAGTTAACTCTTTTTCTGTTTTACCTACAAGCTTGCGAGAGCTAACTTTTGCTATTGCTGATCTAAGCTGATGATACGATTCACCTCGATTGAGCGATCTATGAACATTCTTTCTGATTTGCTCATTATCGATATATTGTAATATATACAAGCTCATTATGATTTTATTTAACTCAACTAAAGCACGAAGTGTAGAATTTGATTTATATGCTGAAAGCTTTCTAACTATATGACTTTGAGTATTCTTTTTTAATCCTAATGTTGTAAAGATTCTAAGTATATTATCCCATTCTTTTATTATTAGCTTGGTATTAACCTGCTTACTTGGTTTAATAGTATAGTCTTTATAATTTTCTACTCTATCGAATGATACTAAATTTGCCCTAGCTTTTTCATCTAATCGAGTAAATCTTGGCATAAAACGATACCCGAAGAAATGCAATAAAGCAAAGTTTAGTTTATTTATACTATGCATATCTCCAGATATAGCCGATACTCGAACATCTGTGGTGTTACTATTTAAAATATCAAATAAGTAATGACTCTCATGTTCATTAGCTCCAATAATTTTAGAGCATAGCGGTAAGCAATTAGCAAACAATGTATATGCAGATATGCCTTTACCAAATCCAAAATATTTTGATGAATATCTTGCCTTAATTGTATTATATTTAGTTTCAAGTTTTTGCCCATCAACACTAGCATGTATACCATAATCAGCGAGAGTATATTTCTCAAATATTGGAAGTTTTTCAACTTTATTCATTACTACATCATTAGCTTCAGATAGTGTTTTTATTCGTAGAAAGTTTTTAGATGCTGACTCAAGTTCTGATTGCTTAATATTACTAATATCTTTCATCCTATGAATATCACTGCCTGTACCTTTAGCTACAATACATGCCGAAATAGCTGATTCATTTGCTTTATTTTTAGAATATGATGGCAAAATATGAGTAAACTTTTTTATGAAACCTGACTCTTTTATAGTATGAGATATTATATCGCTGATGCTTACTGTATCTAGGTTTTCATAGAATGGATTATTGACTCCATCATCTACCTTTTTATATGGTAATCTCCAGCTTAATATTTCCCCTTTTTTATTGTATTTGATTTTTATTTTTTGGTTTGAACCGTCATTTATATTCTTATTTGTAGTGTGGTATCTATTACTAAGCTCCTTTTCAAATTCTTTAAGTATTATTCCAATGTCAGTTTGTAGAAGTTTATTTTTAAGCTTTTTAATAAGATTTAATTTATTATTTTTCCATTGATCATTTGGTATCAGCTCATCTTTTAGAGACTTATAGCTTAGACTATCTATTACTGTGACAGTACCATTACTGATGTGCTTCTCTATTTGCATATACAACATAAACTCATAACGGTCACCATTAATTTTCTTAGCTTTTTTGCTACTACCTTTTATTCTAACTTTTTCAATAATATATCGACGCAAATTTCTTGGGACAAAGCTTATTTTAACCTCATTAAAATCGTAGTCTTTAAAAGATTTGTTACTCTTAAGATGTTCTTTAAAAAAGTTAATAGCTTCTGCTAAATGCTTATTCTCTGATTGAAAATCTATGGCCTTAAAGCTTCCTCTAATATTCTTCTTAATTGAGCCAGCAGATTCAGCATAATATTCCCAACGATAAAATTCTGCATTAAATTTAGGCTTTCTAAAATTCCTAGTAAAGTTGGGAAACAGGTGTTTTGGGATAATTTCAAAAGCTTTATCACGAATTTGATTATCAGCCACTTTTTTATTATAAAATAAGCTCAAAATGTCAGCTACAGAGTTTCTAGCCTTTGTCTCACTATCTAGATAGTTTTCATATGCTTTTACTTGATGCTCCTCACCATCTGATAGGTAACTATTTACCTTATGACTAAAACTAAATATAAGATAGTCGCTTATTTTTTGAAACCGATGATAGGCATAGCATATCAAATATAATCTAGCTAAATTCTTTTTACTCATATGCCTTAAGCCATATATAGTATGGTATTCAGCTAGCTCAGCATAATACAGAATATTTTGTTCACTTAAATCTAACTGCTTAATAATTTTGAGAGAGTTTTTATAGATATTAGCAAGGAACTGATGTTTTTCGACAGTGCTATTAATATCTTTAGTAGCAAAATCTTTTTGATCTTTTTTAATTATTGTTAGTTGATAGTAATCATCGTCTTTTTCTAATAGAGTTTGAAGATCATCTCTAAATGGTTTATCCATCAAACGATATAGTTTATTACTTAACCGATTTTTCTCATTATTAAGAGCTTCAGAAATAATCTCTTGTAATACACTATAGCTTGGTCTAACAAATCTATTTTGATGACAGAAATCCAACAATGAATCAAAGATATATTTGGGTACTATATGTTGTCTAGCTAAATCTTTAGCATATGTCTCTAGCTTCTTTCTAAAGCTACTATTGTATGAAAACATTTCATATTTTTTAAGGATAACTTTACGGTTCTGATATACATAATGTTTGCTAGTAGCTTTTTTAGGAAATTTGGAACCAGGATAGTATGTTTCTATGATATGCCATGAATCTTGCCTAACTCCATGTATAGTAAAATTGAAAAAGTATTGAGATATACGGAAATACTCCATTTGTAATATGTAGTCTATCTTGGAAGATAAATCTGTTAAAGTGTTTAAATATTCATTATCGTATTCATCCAATTCAAACAAGAACTCTCGATCTTGCTTCTCTATTTTTGGGATTGTATATAGGTTATCAAAATCATCTGCTGATAAAATTTTAAGTCTAGCCATATCTATTATTTTGTATTAGTGAAAATGTCATTAATTCTAAACCTTTTTGTTATATAGATATATTTGTAATTCAATAATCAATATGTATAATTATTCCTAATATTTGATATTAATACTTACCACCAGCTAAATGTCCCATATTTTTGCATATATTCGAGTATCTACTGGTAATCAAGATACTCAAAATCAGAAATTAGAAATTTATGAATATGCAAGAAAGAATAATTTTAAAATTGACCAATTTATTGAAGCAGAGATATCGTCTAAAAGATCAACAAAGTCTCGTAGAATTGAAGAACTACTAGATAAATTAGATGGTGCTGATACATTAATTATTACAGAATTAAGTAGGCTAGGAAGAAGTACATCTGAAGTAATTGATCTAGTTAATGAGATTATTGCCAAAAAAGTAAGATTAATATCTATCAAACAAGGTCTTGATATAAAGTCTCATGATATGTCTTCGAAAATAATAGTTACTATGTTTTCTTTATTTACTGAGCTAGAAAGAGATCTAATTAGTTCAAGAACAAAAGAAGCTTTAGCTAGTAAGAAAGCTCAAGGAATTAAACTGGGCAAGCCTAAAGGTACTATTCAGAAAAGCAAATTTGACGATGATATCGATAAAATTAAAGAACTACTATCGTTAGGACTCTCTGTTAGAAAAATAGCCAAGTATTTAGGATTATCAAATCATATTGGTTTAAACAATTATATAACTAGCCGTAAACTAAAAGATAATCTCTTACAGTAGGAATTAGTACAAATGAGCGAAAGACCATGGGAAAGTAAAAATATAACATCAGCCGATCATGCCCTTGAAATTATTAATGCAAATGTGCCTAATATTGAAATTAATGATATTAAGCTATTAGGAGAAGGATGGGATAATACTACATGGATTATTAATAATGGTTTATGTTTTAGATTTCCTAAACATGAGGAAGCAGCAAGACTATTATCAAATGAGATAAATATATTGTCAAAATGCATTAGACCAAAATATATTAGCGTTCCTTATCCAAAATATATATGTTCATCGCCAAAGAGTTTTAAATATATTTTTTATGCTCATGATTATATACCTGGTTTGACTGGGGATAACGCTAAATTAAGTCGTAATGGTAGAATATCTATAGCTAAAAAGTTAGCAACTTTCCTAAAAGAATTACATAATATTACTATAGAAAAATGTATTTCATTTGGTATAACAGAAGATCAAATTAATAGATTGGATTTTAGGCTTAGATACTCAGATTTCAAAAAACGTCTAAGCTATTTATTAGAAAATAATTTATTAAATGATTGTTCTAGAATAGAAAACTTTTATAAAGAAAACATGAATATTACTATTCCTAAAGATATTAGATTATGTCATGGAGACTTATATGCTAAACACTTAATCATAAATAATAATGATTTATATGGAGTTATAGACTGGGGAGACTCTGAGCTTATTCATCCAGCGATAGATCTTGCTATTGTATATCAATATCTACCTAAAGAAGCACACTCTATATTTTGGAATATTTATGGAGAAGTTGAAAATAACATTCATACCATAGCTATGCTTAGAGCGATATATAGTAGTGTAACTATATGCTGGTATGCTAACCAAGTAGGTGATGCCTCTCTTTTAAATGAGGGGATTATAGGTTTGAACATGATAAGAGAGTCAATATAATGAGTGAAATTAGACCCCAATATCATTTTAGAAAAGTTAAAAATGATTTATTGATATGGGATGTTAAAAAAATAATAGAATTGACGAAGCACATTAAACCCAAAATAATAAATTTAACTGAAATAAAAGAAATTGAATCCGAATATTGGTACGATTCAAGCTCAGAAAGACCTACATGTAAAAATATAGTAGATCATATGCGGTTAATTAATAATGCCGACTTAAAATATCCAATTATATTATGCAAAGAAGGCAAAATAATTGATGGTATGCACAGAGTGTGTAAAGCATTATTGCTAAATAATAACGAAATTCTAGCTATTTATTTGGAAGAAGATATTAAACCTCACTTTATTAATGTTGATGTCAATGATTTGCCATATTAGGAGAGTTTGCCGTCATGAATGATGATTATATAAACGTTGATCTTGCATATAAGCTTATTAAAAAGCAATTTCCTGAATATTCGCAGTTAGATATTAAATCTGTAGAAAAACAAGGACATGATAACAGAACTTATCGGATTGGTAATGACATGCTTATCCGCATGCCAACAGCTGAAAGTTATGCTCTTAAGGTGCCTAAAGAGCAAGAGTTGTTACCAAAGCTAGCAAAGCATTTAAGTGTCGCAATTCCTGCACCTATAAAAATGGGAAAACCATCTGAGGATTATCCGTATCCATTTTCTATTTACAAATGGTTAGATGGTCGCAGTGCCAATCATATAACTCTTGATGAGCAATCATTAGAAAACCTAGCTTTTGAGTTAGCAACTTTTTTGAAGGAACTGCAAGCTATTACTGATGTAGAAGGCCTTGCTCCTGGTCAGCATAATTGGTGGCGAGGTGATCATGTTAGCGTTTATGATTCTGGAGCCCGCGAACAAATTGCTAAATTAGCAGATACTATAGATGGCAACAGCGCTCTAGAACTTTGGGAAAGAGCATGTGCTACTAAATGGAATAAAGCACCTGTTTGGATCCATGGTGATTATGCCGTTGGTAATATACTCATCAAAGATAATAAATTATCAGGTGTGATTGATTTTGGTGGAACTGCTATGGGCGATCCCGCTTGTGATCTTGTCATTGCTTGGACTTACTTAAGCAGTAGAGCACGAGATATCTTCGCAGCTGAAATGCGCTTAGATAATGATACATGGCTTAGGGCACGTGCCTGGGTACTGTGGAAAGCAACATTTGAGCTTTGCAATATTGCAGATAAAAATAGTCCAGAGGCTTTGTTTCAGAAAAAGATTATTGATGAGGTAATAAATTATTAACATTAAATACTAAGATTAAATTTATGAAATTACCAATAGTGCTAAAACCCTTGATTTACAAGGGATTGTGGAATCTCTAATTAACGATTTAAAAATCGGTCACCCCTCTGTAAGCTAGATATAGCAATAATTCCAGCCATGGTCGCAGAAATTCCGTACCTTCCTGAATAGAACCCCTTGTTGGCAATAAAGTTAATAAAATAATTTTGGATAATTTCGGAAAAACTTTTTATATATTATCAAATTATAATATAGTTGCTTACAACATTTCTCCTATTACAGATCGAATAAAAAAGACTGTTGATTTAATCTTTCATTAAACTTATGAACTTTTGTAAAATATAGATATCGTAGATATTTATATTTTTAGTAGTTATGGATTTTTTCTTTTTAGGTTTAGAAGAATCATTAGG
>NZ_VXKO01000044.1:0-7409 GCF_008711475.1 Francisella sp. SYW-2
TTACCTAATGATTCTTCTAAACCTAAAAAGAAAAAATCCATAACTACTAAAAATATAAATATCTACGATATCTATATTTTACAAAAGTTCATAAGTTTAATGAAAGATTAAATCAACAGTCTTTCATTTAAGATCTCTTTAATATCGTCCTCGTCATTATTTAGATCTCCTCCTGACAGCTTTAGATATAGATTTTGATTATTATCAACATACCTAAGCAAATCTCTCCAATACAGAAGATTGTCTTTTCTTGTTTTTATAGGTAGCCCAAAATGTTCAACACAACAAATCACATTTGATTTAAGAATATCTGACACAGCACTAACAAACTGTTGAGGATACATCTGACATTCAAATATCATATTATATTTTTTTAAGATGACTAATTTTTCAAACAAGTCTGATGGAATTTCTTTATCAAAAGGGTTATATTTAGCACCAGAATCCTTAGACATTATTTGTCGAACACCTACTATATCTTTACAAGATGATAATTCAATTATTTTTTGTTCGAATGATTGAACATTCTGTGTAAAGTCCACAAATGCAATAACTTTTATATTTTTGTTGCTAAAATTAGCAACTAACCACTTATATTCACATAAATGATCAATATCTTCAGTATGAGCTTCTATATGTACAAAATTATCTATTTTAAAATCAGACGGTAATACCTTTATAGGCAAATCGGTATCCTTGACCCATCTATTGTAACCATTATAAATATCCCAAAAATGAATGTGTGAGTCTATTATTTTTTGCATAATAGTTATCTCGCTGTATAGCCCCCATCTACCGGAACTAAAGATCCAGTCATAAATGAACTTTTGTCACTCAGAAGAAAAATCACAACATTAGCAACCTCTTCTGTAGTGGCTACTCTGTTAATAGGTATTTCTTTTGCCTCACTTTTCTCAATATCGGCTAAATCAATTCCACTTACTAAAGAGTGTTTTTCTATTGCCTTTCTATACAGTGGAGTATCTGTAGTACTAGGACAAACAGTATTTACTCTTATATTTTTAGGTGCTAAATCTAGTGCCAATGATTTTGTCATCTGAGCAATTGCCCCCTTAGTCAAACCATACGCGAAATTATTCGTTTTACCAACAAAGCACTGATCTGAACCATTAAAAACTATAGAAGCTCCTGATTTAATACTCTCAGCCAAAGATTTCAAAATTACCACACTAGACATTAGGTTAATTGATATACACTTATTTATTTCATCCAAAGACTGAGAAAATATCGACCCACTTTGATGAATTCCAGCATTAAAGAATACCCCATCAAAGTCTATACCGCTTGGCAAAATAACATCAATGCCCTTATAGTTAGACAAATCAAATTTAATAAATACCTCTTTTTCAAGAACTTCTTCTGGAGTAACAATATCAATATTGTAAACAGTATAGCCTTGCGATACTAACTGCTTTAAAACAGTTCTACCTATACCCGAGCTAGCGCCCGTGATTAAATAATTCTTAGTACACATCAAATAAATCTCTTTGGAAAATAAAAATAATGAAATATACATTAACAGTATTTTATCATAAACACACTATGATCTTTACAGGCTAAAACACTTTATAGTTTTTAGTCTATATATATACAGATAAATCCAACGTTAATGTATTCATATGCTCTCCATTATATAGTCGCTGATATGAATATTCCGGACCAAATAAAACATTATCATCAAAGTATGCTCTCTGTGCAGAGGCAATAATTTGATTCTTAATTCCTGAAGATGTAAGACCAAATGTTGGAGATGCATTTGATGTTGGCATAGGTATATTTTCAGCATTATATGACTGCCCATAAGTAACGTTAAAGTTCGTATCTCTCCCACCTAAGGTAAGAGCATAAGCTACACCTAAATACCATGCCCCAGTATTTACGCTAGAACCATTTTGGTGGAAATCCTGCTTATTGGTTGTAGCTGACCATCCACCCTGTAATTGCCAGATACCCCCAAGCATTGAATATGCCAAAGTACCATCAAAGTTTAACACACCAATATTCTTTTCACTCTCTCCTATATTATCCAAAAATTGAGAGATACTATCATTACCAGCACCAGCAATATTAAAAACATATCCAGCATTAAAACCAACAGATAAGTCTTGAGTCCAAGAATCCGTATAGAAAAATCCAGCCGAAAAATTGGCTCTTTTATCATCAGAGCCAAAAACTGTTATATTAGTGTTTATAATATCATTCTTATAGTTTAGCGAAACATTAGTAACCTTATCAGGCGATAAAAACTCATCGATAATACCACTAGTCCATGGTCCACCGCCACCATAAGACCCTACCGAAAGCTTACTTCTACCAGCAGTAACAAAAAATGGTGATGTATCTAAATTACCAAAGATAACAAATGCATTCCCTAAGCCAAAACCTCCTGTCTCATCTGTATCAAAATCAAATTGGGCTGTTACATAATGACCTAAGTTAGATAAAAAATATAATTTTGAATTAGTTAAATAAATATTCTGTCCATTAGCTGGGAAATTTGGAGCTCCACCTGCTCTACTTATCTGACTCCCAAACCATGTTTGAGCATCTGCTTCTATGTACCCACCAAAAAATACTGAGTAATCATCAAAAGTATCTCTTTGTCCCAATATTGTCGATGCAAAAAGATTACTTGAAATCATTCCTATCGGAATACTGTTGTTACCCGAATATGATCCCAAATAAGTTATTTGACCTTGAGTCGTAATTGCAGGTGTCCCACCAACATCAATTCTACCATTTGATACAAAGACTCCTTGAGAACCTGTACTATCACCTAGTGACTTACCATCGCTTGCTATATTAGAAGCAATATCTTGTGGAGTTACTCCATCTAGCCCAAGTTGATTGAAATTTTCATTAGCTATTTTCTGGCGATACGTACTAAACTGTGACTTATTATTAACACCTGTATTTTGAGACTGCACCTTACCTATTTCTTGCTTAAGTATAGATATTTGCTGTTGAAGATCAGAGATTATTTGCATTTCCTGTTTTGACAGGCTTGCTTGCTCAGCAGACTCGCCAGCATATACTTTTATTGTGGTAAAAAGAAATAATATAAATATCCATTTAGAAAATAGTTTCACATAATCAAATCTTTGAATAAAAGTTGAGATAGATTACTTTATTTCTACTGGACGCTAAATATTAATATTTAATGGCAGATATTAATTATTGATTGGAAAAAGAATTTACTCTTACATTTTTTTGATATATTCTGCGGCATTGTCATCCAAAGAAATAATACCAGTATTTGCATCATAATAGATAAGCTCAGCATAACGAGCCCAATCAATAAAAGTATCAAATACACGCTCTGCGATTTCCATTGGATAATAATCATCCAACTCTGCCAAGAACCTACTTCTAGGAGCAGATTGGCTCTCTCTTTCACTCAAAACTTTGACAACATGACGAGCTAGTGGAATATACTTTAAGAATAATCTTCCAAAAATAAACTTTCTTTCATCAATATTTGAATCAATAAACTTACGCCCCATCGCAGTCATTTTGATATCACCATCAGATACTTCTGCAAATCGTAAGATTGATAAAATCTCGATAATAGGAAATAGATCATCAATATCAAGATGCAAGTCATCCGCTAATTGAGGTAGATCTACTGCTTCAACATCCTTGATCTCAGCCATCTCATCTAAAAGACCATTCATCTCTGAAATATCCACATCTGGTAGGCGATACCCAATAGTTATAGCAGTCTTTTTGTTCATACGCTCAGACAACTCTTTAGTTTGAGCAGTAGTCATCATACGATAAACCTGATCAACCAAATCTGCTACTACAGGATCTTGAGAGCTTCTTGGATGAGGAATATCTATTTTTAATTCACCACGTATGAATCCTGGATTACTACCAAATATAATAATTCTATTTGCTGTTAAAACTGCTTCTTCAATACTATGAGTAACATACAGAATACCTTTCATTGCTTCATTATTTTCCCAAAGATCAAGTAAATCCTCTCTAAGGTTCTCAGCAGTAAGAATATCAAGGGCAGAAAAAGGCTCATCCATTAACAAAACATCTGGTTCTAATACAAGGGCTCTAGCAAAACCAACACGCTGCTTCATACCACCAGATAGCTCTTTCGGATAAGCATTCTCAAATCCATCAAGACCTACCATATCAATTGCTTTTAATGCTCTTTTTTTACGCTCTCTAGCCGGAATATTGCGCGCTTCAAGACCTAATTCAACATTTTGCAAAACTGTAAGCCAAGGCATAAGCGCAAAGCTTTGAAAAACCATAGAAATATCTGGAACAGGTGCAGAGACTTTTTTACCTCTATACATTACTTCACCTGAACTTGGACTTAACAAACCTGCGATAATTCTAAGTAATGTTGATTTACCAGATCCAGATTTACCAAGTAGTGCGACAATCTCACCTTCATGTAAAGTAAAATCAATACTATCTAATACTTTAAGTGTATGACCACCTTTAATATTAAATTGCTTATTAACTTTTTCTACTGTAAAAATTTTTTTTGAGCTCATTTTCTAAAAATCTCCTATGCTTACATATTCATACTAAAGCGATTTTCTGCATAGTTATATAATCTGCGCCAGAACAGTTTATTAGATGCTACAACCAATACACACATTACTATCACACCTAGCAATACATTTGCCGTATGATCGCCCTGTAGGTTTGTATAATAAGTAATATAATCTCCAAGACCTGATGCTTGAATTATTGACTGATCTCCAGTCCCCCAGTTGATATATTCACAAACGATACTTGCATTCCATGCTCCACCAGCTGCGGTAATTGCACCTGTAACATAGTATGGCATAACTGCTGGAAACAAGTACTTACGCCATTTCATAAAACCTTTTAGTTGCATATTCTTTGCAGCTAGTTTTAGCTCATCCGGAATTGCTGAAGCACCAGCAATCACATTAAACAATATATACCACTGTGTCCCAAGAGCCATCAATAAAATACACCATATATTAAAGTTAAGACCCAGAGTTATCACTAAAGTCCCAAAGATACCATATAGAACGTTAACTGGGAATGCTGCTGCCATCTGTGCATAAGGCTGTACTTTTTGAGCAATTCTAGGTCGCATACCAACCCATACACCTATCGGCACCCAGATTATTGATGTAATTATAATAAGTACAACAACTCTAAAGCCTGTGAGTAAACCATACCCAAAAACCTTAAAAGTCTCTGATAGACCAATATCAGAATTGTTACCATACACAGCTTGATAAGCAAAGTAGAACAATCCAATAACTATCATCAAGGTAAATACTGTCCACAATATTTTCTGTAGCAATGTTTCTTGTCTTTCTTGCTTTCTGTGTCTTGGTTGATTATAGACTTTATTTAAATTTTTCTTAAAAAATCTTATATTTACCAAAGTTGAAGTTATACTTCCAAACATATTCGAGAAAAGCTTTGTTATCGCAGACTTTTGCAATATCTTCAAAAACCATGATTTACTATAGACTTCTGATTGATTCTCACCCAAAACAAACTTCTCTGACCACACAACTAAAGGTCTAAAGAGTAGCTGATCATACAATATAATAGTGACTAACATCATCACTATTGCTGCACCAACTGCTCCAAAATCTTGAGCATTATTTGCCGCATCAATAAATGACCCTATACCAGGTAAGTTAATAGGTATTGATTGAGATGCACTAAAATTCACAATAATTGTCTCAGATGCAACTATCATAAACCAACAAGCTGACATTGACATCATAGTGTTCCAAACAAGTCCTGGCATTGAGAAGGGAACCTCAACTTTCCAGAATCTTTGCCATGCCGAAAGCTGATACATATCAGCCGCTTCAGCCAATTCTTTAGGTACAGTTTTAAGAGACTGATAAAAACTTAATATCATATTCCATACTTGAGCTGTTATAATCCCAAATATCACAGCGGATTGAGCTCCCCATAGTGAGCTTGGGAATAAAACTAAAAATCCAGTAACTGTAATAGCAAAGAAGCCCAAAATAGGAATAGACTGTAAAATATCTACAGCAGGAATAATTATACTCTCTGCTCTTTTACTTTTTGCTGCTAATGCTCCAAATATAAATGTAATCAGTAAAGAAATACCTAAACCAATAAACATCCGCATAACTGTTTCTGCTGTATAGTAGGGCAAAAGCCAAAGGTTTAAAGAAACTTCCGAATACTGTTGAACACTTGTTTGATTTGTATAGTCTATATTCCCACCTAAACCTGAGGTTGACCACACAAATATACTTAATACTAAAAGTATAATTGATAACGCTAAAATATCCCACTTAGTGCGAGAAACCTTTGCTGACATATTAGAATTATATAATCTTTTCATATGTCAAAACCCTTTGGTTTTTTTCAACAACGCTTTTAGTATATGCTATTTAGCTTTGTTTTTGTATTATAAATTTGATAATATTTTGCTAGAATCAAGGTAACTATAAGCATTATTAAATTGCAAAAATGAAAAAAGAACAAAAAATTATAAAAGTAAAACCTGGCGAAAGAGTATCTTGTCCAACAAAATATCATGAAAATTGGAATCTACACCCAAGAGTTTATATTGACCTTCAAGATAAGAAAACTAATACTTGTCCATACTGTGGTACCGTTTTTAAAGTAGAAAAATAATTAATCTTTTTCTATCTTTGCATCTTCATTGCTATCTTGATCTAACTGCTTTATAAAGTATGTCTTTACATCCTTATACTCACTTTGATAAATATCTACCTTGTCTCCTGAAGCATATTCAACATCTGTAAACTGCTCAAATGTTATCGGTGAAGATTTACCATCCTCTAAAACCTCAAACTGATATTTACCTTTTATTTTATCTACATCTTTAGTAGATGCGTAAATATAGCTACCGCCCGCACCTACCAATCCTCCTGTTCCTGCTCCAATAACGGCACCAGATCCAGCTCCTACAGCTGCTCCTACTGCGATACCTCCACCAACAGTTGCAGCAAAACATGGTGCCGCACCCAGACCAAGAGTAACAATAGTACACAAACCTCCACCAATTATACCAAGCATTCCCCCTAACATTGCTCCACCAAAAGCTCCAACGCCAGCTCCAACAACGGCGCCAGACCCAGCGCCAACACCGGTACCTGTAAGAACATCATCCTTAGTGTCTTGTTTTTTTATTTGCTCTTTAGTCAATAGCTGCTTCTCAGAAACGATTACTCCAGGTCCTACTTCTGTAATTTTTGGATTACTTGAACATCCTATTAACAATATTGACAAAATTATTCTCTGTACACGATAATTTTTTCATATTTTAAGTTCCTTAGTAGTTTTATTGAATATTTTGAGACACAAGGAGAAATCATTGCTATAAAATCCAATTTTTTGAATAGCATTTACAATCATGT
>NZ_VXKO01000045.1:0-6976 GCF_008711475.1 Francisella sp. SYW-2
CCAATTGAATATTTCAGATAGACTTCCTCTTAGCTGATTAAAGTACTTTTTCATCTTTCGCAAATAATGAATATATAAGGCTTTAATCAGTCCTTTCAATATTTTTTATCGTGTACAGAGAAAATTAATATCCCAGTATAGACATTATTTAAAACAATATTATACTAAAGTAGTATATTCACCTTGATGTTGTACTCTACTTATTATGTTGTATAAACAAATTAAAACGGTTTTAAAGATTCCTAAGCATACTGTCTATATACTCATAATATATAGTTTATTGCTAGGTTTTTTATCGCTGACAATACCTGTATCAGTTCAGACACTAGTTAATCTTGTTGGTGTCAGTTTGTCTATTAGACCTGTTATATCACTTATTACTATTTTATTTATTTTACTAACAGCAGCTTTTTTTGTGAGAATTTTACAGTTAAAACTTGTTGAAGATATCCAAAGAAAAGTCTTTGTAGATGTTGTCTTACGCGTGATGACAGCTATTTATAGAGTTGATTTTAACAAGTTAGATAAGATAAATGTTCGGGAAAAGATTAATAGAGCGTTTGAACTCAAGTTCTTGCAAAAATCCGTATCAGTTATATTTATAATACTTCTTGATATATTTTTGCAAACTCTTTTTTGTGTGATTATTTTAGCATTTTATCATCCGCTATTTTTGGTCTTTGATATTTTGCTTATTACCTGTATTGTATTATCCATTTTTGTTCCTATGAGGGCAGGCTATAATGCGGGAGTGAGAGAGTCTAGCAAAATATATAGTATAGTTGACTCTTTGGAAGAGAAGACAGCTGAGTTTCTGTCATTCAAGCAACGTCCTTTAGAAAATTCTATAAACAAAGTAGATGCTAAGTTATGTGGCTATATCGAAGCTAGATCAAGTTTTTTTGGTGTGGTTCTTAGACAGCATATCTATATAGGCTTAACGTACATCTTCATAAATATATTGCTGTTGGGTATTGGTAGTTACCTAATCATAAATGGTCAGCTATCTATTGGTCAATTAATCGCTGCAGAAATATTGGTAAATATAGTTCTACTGGGGTTATTGAAATTTAGTCAATATCTCTATGATTGTTATGGCTTCATGGTAGCTGTACGTAAAATATTAGATCTACTTGAGATTTCTGAAGGGCAAAAAGATAGTATACAACATAAAGAGGCTAGTATAGTTAATACAATTTCATCGATTGATATCAGTGTCTCTGACGATCAAAGATATTATCTTGATTATGAAAAAGACAATTTTCACCAGCTATGTTTGTCAGTAAGTGGTGCTCAAAAAATATTAGATTCATTCTTTGATGATGATTCTTTGGGAGTGATAAAGCTTAATAGTATTTGTTTGAATAACTATAGTAAAAAAGAAGTAGCAAAAAAAATTCATATAGCTAGCGGTATTGAAATTATTGCCGGTACAGTATTGGATAATCTCTGCGAAAGTGACTTTTCTCAAGAGAGACTGAGCTATCTAAGCGAACTTCTTGATGCTTTTGATGTGAAGTTTCTCGAGAAATATTTTGAAATGGAAATTGATTCTCAGACTATAAAATATAATCTAGAATTTAATACCTTAGTAGTATTGAAAATGAACTTGATAAGAGCCATTTTGAAGCAGCCTAAATTGTTGATATTGGTTGACTCGTATGGTTTAACAAATAGAAACGGTGATATGGCGATTACGAACATACTTCGTAAAATAGCGTTACCAACCTTAATTATATCTATTCAGTAGGTGACTTATTATGCAGTTAAAATCATCTGAAATGCTTAGGAAAGATCCTAGTTTTAAAAAGATTATATTTTTAGTTTTATTAAGCATCATAGCAGTTGGTGTTATCTTGGCTATTATTCCTTGGCAGCAGACTGTTGATGGTTATGGAGATGTAACAACCTTATCACCGTCTGAACGTCAACAAAATATTTCTGCTCCAATAGGTGGTAGATTAGGCAAGTGGTATGTGTTTGAGGGCGATGCTGTTAAAAAAGGAGATCCTATTGTTGAGGTACTAGATCTTGATCCTGAGGTTGTCTCACGCTTAGAAGAAGAAAAAGCAGCGATAGAGTTAGGTGTTAAATCTGTTAAGCTGGCTATTAAAAATACTCAAAACAATATCGAAAGGCATAAGTATCTAATAGATAAAGGAGCGAGTACTCAGAGGATATATGAGCAAGCTCAGATGGAGATGGTTAATTACACACAAGAATTATCAAAGCTTAATGTGGATCTAGCAAAAGTTAAGGTTCAGATAGCTCGTCAACAAAGTCGATTAGTTAAAGCGCCTACTGATGGGGTAATAATGGATCGTATCCATGGTATGGGTGGAGTGATTGTAAAAGATACTGATGTGCTAGCGACAATTGTGCCGGAGAGTAAGTCTAGAATAGTTGAGTTGTGGATCAACAGTATGGATGTTCCTCTTGTCAAAGTTGGTGATAAGGTAATGCTACAATTTGAGGGGTGGCCAGCAGTTCAGTTTAGTGGTTGGCCACAAGTCGCTATAGGTACTTTTGAAGGAGAGGTTATATTTATTTCTCCTCAAAATAATGCTCAAGGACAGTTTAAAATATTTGTTAAGCAAAGCGGAAGTAGAGATTGGCCATCGTCAGATGTATTAAGGTTAGGTACCAAAGTACATGGTTGGGTATTGCTTAATGATGTTAGTCTGGGTTATGAGTTATGGCGTAGATATAATGGTTTCCCTATAAATCTAAACAGTAGTCAGCTACATATAGGTGTCAAAAAAAGTGAACCGGTGCTCAAGCCAGCAACGATAAAAGAACAAATTCAGAACCAACCATCTAATATAAAATAGTAGTCGTATATCTTTCTTTATCATTATGAGTATTCTATAATTTAGGAGTATTTGTTTCTAATGATTTATTTAGGTGTTTAAATGGATAAAAAACTAGTAAAACATATTGCTAAGCTATCTTGTTTTGATTTGAATGAGCAGCAGTTAGAGCAATATACTCAAGATCTTACCAATATTTGTGAGATTCTTGATGCCGTCAAGAATTTTGATGCTAATGGAGTTACGCCGATGGTTTCTCCAATTAGTGTTGATTTTAAATTTCGTGAAGATATTCCTCAAGATCAAGATAATCGAGCAAGTTTTGATAAATTTGCTTGTGAAGTAGTTGATGATTATTTTATGGTGCCACAGGTTGTTAAATAGGGTGAGCAATGTCATATATTAAAAAATTGAGAGCAAGGTTAGATAGTGGTGAAGTCACAACAGTTGAGCTGACTAAGCAATATCTAGCAAAAATAAAAGACCAAGATAAAACCATAAACTCTGTAATTACACTATGTGAAGCAGAGGCACTAAAAGAAGCAGAAAACGCTGATGCTATTATTTCTGCAGGTCAGCAAAGTTTGCTGACTGGTATACCTATTTTGCATAAAGATCTTTTTTGTACAAAAGGTATCAAAACAACAGCAGCTTCTAAGATGCTAGATAACTTCGTAGCTCCATATGATTCAACAGTTACAAAAAACTGTAAAGATCAAGGTATGGTAACTCTTGGTAAGTTAAATATGGATGAGTTCGCTATGGGCTCAACTAATGAGCATAGCTATTATGGAGCTGTTAGTAATCCTTGGGACTTGGAGAGAGTACCAGGTGGATCTTCAGGTGGCTCAGCAGCTGCGGTTGCTGCAGGCTTTGCTCCTGTTAGCACAGGTTCAGATACAGGTGGATCTGTGAGACAACCTGCTAGTTTTTGTGGTCTAACAGCTATGAAGCCAACTTATGGAAGTACTTCAAGATTTGGTATGGTAGCCTTCGCATCATCTTTTGATCAAGCAGGTATCTTTGGACATTATGCAGAAGATGTAGCTATTATGTTGGATACTATCTCTGGAGAGTGTCAGTATGATTCTACCTGTGTTGGTGTAAAAGAAAATCATTTTACACAAGACTTAGAGAAAGATATCTCAGGTAAAGTAATTGGTGTTGATGAAAGTTTGATCAAAGACCTGCCAGCACAAATACAAGAAGCTGTGTCAAAAACTCTTGATAATTTCAAAAAGCTAGGAGCCGAAATAAAGTCAGTTAAGGTCCCTGACTTAAAAGAGGCTCTTTCAACTTACTATATCATAACACCAGCAGAAGCAGCTGCTAACCTAGCTAGATATGATGGTATTAGATATGGCTACCGTAACCCAGAAGCTAGAGACTTAGATGAATTATACAGAAAATCTCGTACTGAAGGTTTTGGTGAAGAGGTTAAGCGTAGAATCATGATAGGTAACTATGTGTTAGCATCAAGTCAGTATGACTCTTATTATAATAAGGCTCAACAGCTACGTAAGGTGATGACTGATCAAATTAATCAAATATTTGAGCAAGTTGATGTTGTATTTATGCCTGCAGCTCCAAGTGAAGCTTTCAAAAAAGGCGATAAGTTAGATCCTGTTTCGGCATATCTATCAGATATTTATACTATACCAGCTAATATATCAGGTCTACCAGCAATAGCTTTTCCGATTGGTTTTGCTAATGATTTACCTGTTGGTGGTCAGTTCATGGCTAAAGCATTTAATGATAATGTTTTGACACAAATGGTCACACAATATCAAAATAGTTATGGTATTGAAGAATTTATTTTAGAACAAGCGAGGATTTAATAGTGAATTGGGAAATGGTGATAGGGCTAGAGGTCCATATTCAGTTAAGTACTAAATCTAAGCTGTTTTCGACTTCTGTAACAAAATATGGGCAGCATCAAAATACTCAGGCTGCATTTTTAGATTTAGGTTTGCCAGGAACTTTGCCTGTAGTAAATAAAGAAGCTATTCGTAAAGCTGTTATATTTGGTTTAGCTGTAGATGCTAAGATATCAAAGGATAGTTTCTTCGCACGTAAGAATTACTTTTATCCAGATTTACCAAAAGGCTACCAGATTAGTCAATCTCATAATCCAATAGTACAAGAGGGTAATCTAGAGATTGAAACTTCTAATGGAACCAAAACTATCAGAATTGAGCGAGCTCATCTAGAAGAAGATGCTGGGAAATCAGTTCATGGTTATGTAGCTGGCGAGACAGGATTAGATTATAACCGTGCAGGTACACCACTTTTAGAAATAGTTACATATCCTGATTTTAGGTCATCTGAAGAGGTGGTTTCTTATCTTAAGAAGCTTCATCAGCTAGTCAAACATTTGGGTATATGTGATGGTAATATGCAAGAAGGCTCGTTTAGATGTGATGTCAACTTGTCAATTAGACCACAAGGCCAAGATAAGTTTGGTACTCGGGCAGAACTTAAAAACATAAACTCTTTTAGATTTATTGATAAAGCGATTGAGTATGAATATGCTCGTCAAATAGCTGTGCTAGAGTCTGGAGGAGAAGTTGTTCAAGAAACTCGTCTATATGATGCTGATGCAAATGAAACACGTTCAATGCGTGCAAAAGAGGATGCTTTTGATTATCGTTATTTCCCAGATCCAGATTTATTACCATTGATAATAACTGATGAATATATCGAAAGTATCAAAAAGCAGATGCCACTCAAGCCAGAAGAGCGTGAAGCAGTCTATCGTGAGCATTTAGCTGATCAAGAAGTTGAGTTTTTATTATCAAATCTTGAGATAGCAGATTACTATGATCAGGTAGCGACTGTGATAGGTTATAAGCCGGCGTATAACTGGATAACAGTTGATCTAATATCAACTCTTAATAGAGCGGAAAAAGAGTTTTCAGCAAATATAATCCCTGCTGAGATTCTATTAGAAATTATTGATAATGTCCAAAAAGATGTTATCTCACAAGCGAATGCTAAAAAAGTCATAGCAGAATATATTGAGTCAGCTACATCTGTTGCTAATATTATCGAGAAACTAGGTTTGAAACAAGTATCAGATGAGGGTGCAATAAGAGAGCTAGTTCAAGGTATAATTGCTGCTAACCCTCAACAAGCTGCTGACTTTAAAGCTGGTAAAACTAAGCTTATGGGCTTTTTCGTAGGTCAGGCTATGAAAGCTAGTAAAGGCAAGGCAAATCCTAAGCAAGTTAACCAAATAGTTCAAGAAGAGCTTAATAAATAAAATAGGAAAATCAAATGAATACAAATAAATTTTACTATCATCTTATGAAGCTAAATGTTTTGAGTAGTGACTATGTTGATGATAGTTATAAAGTTGCTTGGAAAGGAAATGTATATCCATTTTTTCATGATAGTAAGTATGAGTTTCATTATGAGGTTGCAAAATACTTTGACAGAGCTGATGAGAAAACTATAGATAAGCTTTGTTCTTTATTAGATGATTATATTGATGAGAAAACGGACTTTTCTAAGTTTGAAGAAAAGGTTGAAAAGGTAGTTGGTAAGGGAAATGTTTTTTATGTCCTTGATTATATTTTTAAGTCAGGCCAATACCAACAACTTTTGGAAAATGTTAAATTGAATAAAATGCACTTTAGCCAACATTTTATTGATCGTTTTGTTGCTGGTGGCTATTTCGATTAAGTCTTCTATCTATATATTTATTCCTAAATACTCTTTAGCGATATATTCAAATAGCGCTTTATGCACTTGATAGGTTGGATGGACACCATCCCAGAATATATATTCTTGAGGATTATCACATAACTTACCAGTTTCAGCAGCTAAAATTGCACTAGTAATATCTGGAGTCAGAGGAATTTTACTCATATCTAGCTCTCCTGATGAAATATTCTCAGATTCTTGAAGTAGAAGAGGCTTGGAGTTGCTTCTTAATAGGTTTTCATAAAAATCTTTTGGATTTTGACCATCTGGATTATAAGAGAAATAACCACCACTCCAACAACTTTGGTTGGTTTTGTTTGGGTTTATCGAAGTGTGAAAGACTGTTGATTTAATCTTTCATTAAACTTATGAACTTTTGTAAAATATAGATATCGTAGATATTTATATTTTTAGTAGTTATGGATTTTTTCTTTTTAGGTTTAGAAGAATCATTAGGTAAT
>NZ_VXKO01000046.1:0-6130 GCF_008711475.1 Francisella sp. SYW-2
GTGTATTCATATCAGCATAAAATGCTGATATGAAACACAAAAGTAAGATTTTGAGTCAGATTTATCTAAAAAATACTCAATATTAAAACATATGAAAAAGGGCTTTCATTAACTCAACAGCCTTTATCAGATTGCAGATTTAGATCCGTTCCTTAGGTTTAGGCCAATTTTTATGAAAATCTTTGCGAAAAAGTAAAGCTGAAAGTATTGATATATCTACTCAGTGAGATTAGCTGAAATGTTCATGATTCTGTTGCTTTATCTATCAAAAAATCAACACTATATTTTTTAAAACTAAAAAATAACCTAATTGTCTTTAAAACTTCATTCTCATCATCTTCATCACATATACTATAATCATCAAACTCTACCTTATTAACATAAAGATTTTGAAGATCTCGAATGAAATTATTGATACAATTCATTTTATTATTAATATCATTTTCATCAAATACTGCCAATTTATTTGTTAGATCAATAGCATAGATAGTTTTTTGTTTTGAAAGTGCTTTTTCAAAACTTTTAATAACAGTTTCATTCTTTATACAAAATATTAGAGAAGGATACCTATCAACCGTCTCAGTTTTTGCTATAAAATCTATATTATCAATATAGTCTAGATTATTATAATATACTGTTTCGTCTGTTTCCCTTTTAAAAATTTTTTCAAGGGAAATATCACCCATATAGGCTCTAACAATAAATGGCCAACTATATCTTTTAACTATTAAAGGATAAAACTTTATATGGTTCTGGAATTGCGCACTTGCACACGATACTAATGAAATATCTACAAATTTAGGTGTAAAAGTTTCAAATATCAACTTATTGAGTGTAAATAATATTTGATCAAAAGTTATTATTCCAGAGTTTAAGTTTTCATCTCCTGTTCCAATCCCATATTCTGATCCATGGCCACATATTAGGAGCTTTATATTAGTAAGCTCTTCATATTCATGTTGTTTTACAAAAGTTTCTATTTTACCCTTTAAAAGTTCCAAATATTCATCAACATGACCATTATTTAAATCACAGTTTATATTAAATATAGGGATCTGAGCCTGATTTGGAGAATTATAAACGCCATCATTTTTTATAAATGAAGTATATCCTGGTACATCAAGTAGATTTTCAGCATCATTACTACGCCTATCTATCATAACTAGGTCATGCTCGCTTAAAATAAAATCATTTTCTTTAGAAGCTATATTTTTAAATCCATATAAATTATCAAATTCATTTTCCGGCTCAAAAAAAGTGAAATTTATTGCTAAAACTAAATCATAATCCATTATTTATTCCTATTTTTATAGAACTTATTAAGTTGTAATTCTTGTATCATTTATGTTAACGTATCCATCTAATACCTCACCATTATGACTAACTGCTGAATGAAGAAAATGGAAGATATCGAAATTTGTACCGGTTGGTAATCCACAAGCTACTACACTACTCCCCGTAACGTTATATTCAGCACTAGTAGTAAAAGAGTGTATTGGGACATTAAGTGTAATGTTTTCTGGCATAGAATCGCAATAATCAAAATCCTCAGGATTAACACAGCTGGTAACTGTTATGTCTAAACGAGATCGCCCCCCTGCATCATGCCAGCTTCCATTAGCAGTACCTGTTACCATTACCATTTCACATGTACTAAATGCAACACTTAATAATATAAATGTTGATAGTATTACAAGTATTATTTTTTTTGCATATTTCATTATATTTACCTCTCAATAGTTAAAATTATTAGCCCTTTTTCACGATTTAAAAAGAATTTTCTTCTGACCCCTACATAATTAATAATTCTTATATATTTATGTAACCTAAAGATTATCTGCTTTTTTTAAATTTAAGATATCAATGATGTAACATTACATAACGTTATTTAAAACTATTGGTTCTGTCGCAAACAGTTAGGTGTTTAAATTTATAGTATAATCCTATCACAAACATTTCCTTAATTTTTAGATGTTATATTTCACAGGCAGACATTTTGGAAAACTATTAATACTGCAAGCCATCCGTTGGTATTTATCTTATCCGTTGAGCTATAGGCATGTAGAAGAATTAATGAAAGAGCGAGGAGTAAATGTAGATCATAGCACCATCAACCGTTGGGTTGCTAGATATGCTAAAGAGCTTGAGGCTTCCTTCAGTAAATCATTTCGTAAATCTTGAAGTTATATTAGTTGGAAAATGGATGAGACATACATTAAGTATAAGGGCCAATGGGTATATTTATATAGAGCTATAGATAAGCATGGTGATACTCTAGAGTTTATGTTATCTGCTAAAAGAGATGAAAAGGCAGCTCGTAAATTCTTTAAGAAAACCATTGGTAAATATGGCTTACCAGAGAAAGTGAATATAGATAAATCTGGAGCTAATGAAGCAGCTTTACTCACTATCAATATCTTCTTATTCTTGCTAGGTATTTGGTATACTCATGGTATAGAGATTAGACAAAATAAATATCTCAATAATTTGATAGAGCAGGATCATAGAAATATAAAGAGATTGACTCGACCCATGCTAGGATTTAAAGCATGGGACTCTATGGGATCTACTATAGCTGGATATGAGTTAGTAAATATGATCAAAAAAGGTCAGCATATTAATGCTGGTAAGATGACTGTATGGGATCAGTTTTATGCTATAGCTGCATAATTGTATCTAGAGAACTGTGATTCTAGGAAAATTGTAACTACTCTAACAGTTTGCGACAGAACCTTAATGGCCAAGATAGTGATAGTGACTATGAAAAAGACAAGGAATTTGATGTCGGAAATGGTTCTATTAAAACTTTTTATACTGGTAAATGGGACAATTCCAATAAAAATGTTTATGGATATCATAGAGGAAAAGTATTAAGAAAAATATCAGATAGTATAGATGATGTTTTTAAATCTAGAAAAAACCGAAGAATTGATATTAATTCATTATGTAAAGTACTTGAAGAAGTCGAGAAAAATCTGGATTTCCGATATACAGCAGAAAAAATTGGAAATTATTTATATGGAGAACATAAAACAAATATATCACTAAAAACGATCTTACTAAAGAAATAGTAGACAATGTGGAACTTTATGACATAGATATAGATTCATTAAAATCTATATTAGAAGATTCATTTAAAGAGAGTTTTTTATTGGATTGTTATTATTTATCTCAAGACGGTGATGATGATAATATAGGATGTATTGATTTAAAAGCTATGAGTAATGATGGTATAAAATCTCAGGACAATTATTATTTTTATCAAAAAATTAATACTAAGGTATTTATAGAAGATCTTCGAAATGTCTTTGAAAAAGATGAAACCATAGAGGAAAGTACTAGAGATACTATAATCAATAAAATAGAACAAGCTATTGGAGAAGAAGTTAAAGAGCCTAATGAAATACATCAAATCATAGATAGCATCTATAATGAAATCTCAAAGGAAGAAAAACTTAAGAAGATTATTAAGTTAACATTAAAAAACACGTCTAAAATAAAAGTTCAAAGCCCTACTCAAGCACGAGGAGATGAGTTAAAAATTAAAGGTAAACCTATAACATTTTATGCTCGAGTTGGTCATCTTGAATGTGAGTATGTTTATTATGATGGAGAAACTAATAATATAAGAGAGGGCTGTCTTATATCAGCTTTAAATAAAAGATCTACACCTACGAGATACGAACCAGAACCAACAAGTTGTTATAACTTTTATCTTTTAGAAAAAGTTTTAACTTCATCTCCAACGTCTAATATATATAGTGCAACTGCCACAAAATCAGAAGGTAAATCACTTTATGGAGATGTAATTCAAGCTATGAGTAAGTCTAATCGTAAATGTATTCAATATTTATATACTATAAGTTCATTACCAGCAGAATTTGTACAGCTCACAGATGGCAAAAACCATTATGAAGAGAACAAATCAGGCAAAAATACGGATTCTATTAAGGAACTATTCGAGTCTACGACGACTGATAAACAAAAGATAATGTTTTCAGAAAGTTTTTTTTATGAATATAAAGTTAAATTTGAAGGCGATATAGGTATGATTTCCTCTGAAGATGTATCTTCTTACTTCGAAGAGAATCAAAAAGGTATACTCAAAGCATATTTAGGGTCTACTCCTGATCTGCCCCCTTTAACTTAATCTGACAGACACTTATTTTTAGTTATGTTTATTTTGAACTGAAATAGTGTCAGATTTCTCAAATATATTACCTAAATCTAACATCCATAAGATGAATATGGATTTGTAATAAAGTTATAATATAAATTTACGCAACTAACATTTTGCGACAGAACCTGATAAATCTTATTTGCATATAAAGTGGGTACGAGATAATCTTTATTTGCAAGTTTAGTGAGTATAGCATTATGATTAGTTTAGAGACAGATACAAAATATTATAACATTGAGATCATGAGAGACTTATTCGATGATCTATTAGTTGTCTGTGACTATGGGTCAAAAAATACTAAATTCTCTCATCGCAAAAATATACATGTTTCGTCTATGGCGGAAGCAAATTTAGTGATAGACAAAATTTTAAAGATAAGAGAAAAACATCATTACAGAATAATAAAGTAATTATTATTCTATTCACTGTTTTTTATGCGGTGAATAAGGAGTATAATCACCGCATAGGAGGCATGTCTATGTGGATTCATGAATATAAAAACTGGACTAATTTCTATTGGGATGTAGAAATAGTATCTTCCAAGCTTACAGAGGTTAGATATAAACAAGGATTATTGCTTGGCAAAATGAGTGTTTTGGGTTTTGAATTAAAGCAAGAAGCATCTTTATCAATATTAACTAGCGATGTAGTTAAGACATCTTCTATAGAGGGAGAGAATCTCGATACTCAAGAAGTAAGGTCATCTATAGCTAGGAAGTTAGGGATTGATATAGCAGGCTTAATACCATCTAGTCGAGATGTTGATGGAATCGTAGATATACTTTTAGATGCTACACAAAAATATGAAGAGCCTTTAACTAAAGATAGATTATTTGCTTGGCATTCATCACTATTTCCTACTGGACGAAGTGGCATGCATAAAATAATAGTGGCAGACTGGCGAGATGATAAAAAGGGAGTAATGCAAGTTATATCTGGAGTTATAGGTAAAGAGACAGTACATTTTCAAGCTCCTGATGCTAGTAGGCTAGATTATGAAATGACTAAGTTTATTAATTGGTATGAGTCAAATAATAATATTGATCCTATTATAAAAGCGGGTATTGCACACTTGTGGTTTATAACCATACATCCTTTTGATGATGGTAATGGGCGTATTGCTCGTGCAATTACAGATATGGTGCTAGCTAGAACAGAAAAAATATCTAATAGATTTTATAGTCTATCATCACAAATAGAATTGAATAAAAAAGATTATTATAAATATTTAGAAAACCAACAAAGATCAGATCAAAATATAACAAACTGGTTACTGTGGTTTATTGAATGTTTAAATGCTTCAATATTAAATTCAGATAAAATACTTTCAGATATTTTATTAAAAACTAGAATTTGGGATGTCATAAATGCAGATCCAGTAAATGAACGGCAAAAGTTAATAATCAATAGGATGCTAGACTCTAACTTTGAAGGATTTATGAATACTTCAAAATATGCAAAAATGGCAAAATGTTCCAATGATACAGCATTAAGAGATATTCAAATCTTAAAGAAAAGAAATATTTTCGTTCAAAATGAAAGTGGTGGTCGAAGCACCAGTTATAGAATAAATGAAAATCTATAAGCTGAATTATTTCAGCTGACCTCTTCTAGTTATATTTCACAGAGCCTAATAAAAAGTTACGTAAAATAATCTTAATGTCACACAAGCGAAATAATTGATCTACCCCGTCAATTTGGGACACTTTTGATGTCAGAAAAAGGAGAGATAAATGGCTTACAAGAGATACCCAGAAGAGTTTATGGATCAAGCAGTGCAGTTATGCTTAGCAGGAGATGCAAATCGTAAAGAAATAGCAGATAAAAGACTGTTGATTTAATCTTTCATTAAACTTATGAACTTTTGTAAAATATAGATATCGTAGATATTTATATTTTTAGTAGTTATGGATTTTTTCTTTTTAGGTTTAGAAGAATCATTAGGTAATG
>NZ_VXKO01000047.1:0-5798 GCF_008711475.1 Francisella sp. SYW-2
AATGATTCTTCTAAACCTAAAAAGAAAAAATCCATAACTACTAAAAATATAAATATCTACGATATCTATATTTTACAAAAGTTCATAAGTTTAATGAAAGATTAAATCAACAGTCTTTTGGATTTTATAGCAATGATTTCTCCTTGTGTCTCAAAATATTCAATAAAACTACTAAGGAACTTAAAATATGAAAAAATTATCGTGTACAGAGTCTAAAAATAATAAAAATAAATTAGCCAAAGAGCAAAGAAAAGTATCTAAAAAGGTTAAGCTCTCTAGCAACTGGCACAAACAGAAAAAGAAGATAACACAACTATATTCAAAGATAGTTAATATGAGTAAATCAGCTAAAGGCACAATAGAACATAAGAGCAAAAATGTTAAGGCTAAATCTGGGCTTAATAAATCGATCTTAGACCAAGGCTGGTATGAGTTTGCTAGACAGTTTGAGTATAAGAGTACTTGGTATGGTGGCGAAGTCATCAGGGTAACCCCTAGATATACTAGTCAGACCTGTTCTAATTGTGGCTATAAAGATAGTGATAATAGACTATCTCAAGCTAAATTTTAGTGTAAAGCTTGTGGTCATAAAGAAAATACTGATATAAATGCAGCTAAAAATATATTAGTCGCTGGGCAAACGATGTTAGCCTGTGGAGTGGATACATTAGTAGCTACTAAGAAGCAGGAAGCAGTAGGAAATCGTGAGAGAATACTATCGTAGTCTATCTATGAATCCCCTTGCTTTAGCTGGGGGAGAATGTCAATCAGAAAATAGGCTATATAAAGGAAAACAATTTATTTCTAAATAGTTGCAACAATACCACATTCTATTAATAATAGATTTACTAGTATCTTGAATAATACAAAAAAACACTATTTTTTCAAAAAATGGAACTTTATTTAAATGATTGCATAGAGTGTTATAAAATTTCTTTTAGAAAGACTTTTGCATCTGCAAGTTCAGTAATACACCATTTATATAGAAATAATAAATTGGGTATTTATATTAAAGATAATAATGTTATTGGAGTTTTTTCAATAGATCAAAACAATTTTATTTGGGATTTTTGTATTAAAAAAGAATTCCAAGGTCAAGGTTATGGAAAGCGAATGTTAAATCTTATAAAAAATAATCATAATCATGACATGAAAAAACTAAAGCTGAAAGTATGGATGAATAATGAACGAGCTATCTCTCTATATATGGGAATGGGGTTTAATATTGTGAAAAAAATTCCTCATGGAAAAAAAACAATTCTTTTTTTAGAAAAAAATGTAACTAAAAGAAAATACGTAGTATTAAATAATGAACAGTTTTTCTATCCTACTGGCAATACCTCCATTTCGGATATTACTTAATATTAAAATTCTATTTACAATAACTTTTTATCATAATTCAAACATTATATAAATTACTAAATAATCAAATGGACAAAGAAACTTATCAAACATCTTATAAGAAGATATGTCAAGAAATATATTCAATATATAAAGATCACGAAGAATTTTTAAAATTTATTACTCTTCAGGAATTGCGTAATTTAGTAGATGGCGATGAAAATATTGTTAATTTATTAAGTATACGACATAAAAAATACGATGACTATTTATCAGATCAAAGAGAAAATGAGTTATTTGGTGGCAGTAGTGAAGAGGTGGTATTTAAATTTTGGGAAATTACAGAAGTAGAAGAAATTACAGAAGTAGAAGAAATTACAAACGATGAAGAACTCAACTTCGAAAGGTTGGAAGAGCTAATAGCTTATATTGAATTATTATTTAAGATGTTTTATGAAAAAATAGATGGTAAAAAAATAGTCCGACTTTATAGAGCTCAAGAAAAAAAACTAGGTTGGAACATAGACAATATTAAAGAAGTTTTTTCAGGTATAAGTAATAAAAGTGTTGAAAGTTTACTTATATCAATGCAAGTACTATATACTACTAATAATGTGTCATATCCTGCCAGAACTGAGGATTCAGGTATTAGCTTTGCTACGTTGGATACTGCTATATCTTACAAGAAAGAACGTTCATTTACTATATGGAAAAAAAATCCTGAAGACATGGAAATTTTAGCTGCTAATATTGATTTGGCTGATACCTCCATAGAAAAACCGAAGTTCTTTATGCTAGATAATGAAATTAACATTATAGATGTAAGTTGTATCACCAGTGCAATGGTGATTGCAGGAGAAGATATTTAGGTACTGCCGCAAATAATTGGGCTCTTTCCAAGAGCCTTTCCAAATAAGTGTGTAAATTCACCTACATAGACTTCTGAATTCTATCTTCAAATGCAATAGCGAAATAAGGTATAGTCTCACCACAGATAGTCAACAAAGCAGCTTCATTGGCTCCTGATTTTGCTACATTAACTCTCTTTGGTAAGTCAATGTCTAACAATAGTTTTCTTGAAGAATTTACGATCTGACTTTTCATCTCTTTTTTCAGATACCATAAATTTCAAAGTATCTCCATGCTTATCTATAGCTCTGTATAAATATATATCTTTGCCTTTGATCTTTAGGTAGGTTTCATCCATTTTCCAACTTATGTAACTACCATATTTTCTAAAACTATTACTAAATATTGATTCTAGTTCTTTGGAATATTTGGTAGCCCAACGATTGATTGTGCTATGATATACCTTAATTCCTCTCTCTTTCATAAGCTCTTCTACATGTCTGTAACTTAATGGATATGATAAATACCAGCGTAGGGCTTGGAGATTTAATAATCTCGAATAATGTCTGCCTGTGAAATCTAACATCCATAAGATGAACATGGATTTGTGATAAAGTTATAAACTAATTTATAGGCAATTAGTTTGAAATACTACCTTGATAGGTATATTTGTTATATAACACTATCTTTTGCCTAGAGTATTTTGCAATATATGTTTTCTTTTTTTTACAAAAAGAAATAATTGTTTAAATATAAAGAAATATTTTTTCAATATAATTTTCGAAATATATCAACCTGCTAATAAATATTGGATTAACATGGATAATAATCATATAAATTTTATACCTTATCATATTACCTATACAGATCATCAAGGAGAGAGAAATATATACTTCATAACTGTTGGTCAAAAACTTTACTCTTTTTATTCTACTTCCGGTAGGAATTCTCACTTACCTGCAGGGACATTAGTTCCATTTAAAGGTTTTGAGAACAAACCAAGGCCTAGAATTAGAAAAGCAGATACTTTGGAGCATTTTTCTTTTTGGGGTAATAAAGGTGATGAAGCAATTTCTGCTTTGTTAAAAGATTCTAGTTTAGAAGAAAAAGAGAAATATAGAGATCTTATCATTGATGTTAGAGAAAGATTTGGAGATAAATCTTTACAAATGGACCAATTTCTGAGGTTGGGATCTATAGAAGAAATATCTCTATCATATTTTTTTGATCCAGAAAACTATCTATATGATTCATCTATTCATGATGATTGTAGTTCTGATTCAGAATCAGACAGTTCAGAAGAGTTACAGCTACGCAAGATGATCATAGATAACGCGATTGTTAAAGATTATTCGCATAGCTTTAAATTAAATGATTCAGAACAGATATTATTTTTTGATAGAACAGATAACAAGTTATTTAAAAAAGGTATGATGCTAACAAATACACTTTTTGAAAGATTATCAGGTAGTCCTGTATCATGTTATGATATTCCTGAAAATCTCAAATTAAAACAAAAAAATTTTATAAAATTTTTATCTGTCACAAGCAATCTCACAGAACATGACTTAACTATAGAGCAACTTAGAGATATCTTTCAATCTGATAATTATATGGAGATTTTTGTATCTTTTATTATGGATGAAGATTATTTTCCTGATGTTGAGCACCCTATGGTGGATCTTTTTGAAGAAATACAGATGCTAGATCAAAGTAAATATAAAGAGATCATTTTAGAACATTTCAATAAACTTAACTCGGATATTATAGCAAGAGACTTATATGCTCCGCAAGGTAAATACTATATATATAAAGGTAAAGTACCTGAGGATTTTATAGAAAGGTTTTTTGAAATACGTAGACAAGTTAACGATCTAAAATAAGACCTCTTGCGAACTTTGACTAATTTAAAGAATTTTCTTCTGACCCCTATATAATTAATAATTCTTATATAGGTTCTGTGCACAAAAAATATAAATTGTATTGAAAATAGCTAAACTGTTGTTATTTAAAAGTTGAAAAGCAATAAATATCAAAGGTTTAGCAAAATTCATTATCATATAAAAGAAGTATTCTGGTCAAGTATTTTATTATTCTTAAAATCACAAAAAGGTATTCATACTAATGATGAAGCCAAATTAAGATTGTTTATTGAAGCTGTATTTTATGTGTTACGTACAGGCTGCCAATGGAGAATGTTACCATTTTATTATGGTAAATGTAGATCAATTGGAGGAGTAACTACCAAGATTCATGCTATGACTGATGCTTTAGGCAACCCAATGGAAATATTACTATCAGAAGGTAAAACTCATGATAGTAAAGTAGTTATAGACTTACTACAAAATGTATATAATACAAAAGTTATTGCTGACAGAGCATACCACTCTAATAAGATTAGGGAACATATTCAAAATATATCCTCTGAAGCTGTTATTCCTTCTAAATCAAATACTATAAATCCTATAGATTTTGATATTCAAATATACAAAGAAAGACATTTAATAGAGAATTTCTTTTCTAAAATTAAGCATTTTAGAAGAGTATTTTCCAGATTTGATAAAACCATTTCAGCATATTTAGGAATGATTAAACTAGCTTGTACTTTTATTTGGCTACGATGAATATTTATTTTTGTGCACAGAACCTATATAAACAACAAAAAAGTTTTAAGCCTTTTGAAACTAATAGAACAGCTAATTAAATATTGTAAAATAATATCAGCTTTAAAGCTTAGAACTTCTAATCAAAAAAATAACCGTCTATCTACAAAAGAATGTATTTCCATACTAGAAAATATAGGTGTTCAGATAAATAATGAGGTCATCAAAGCACCATTAGGATTACTCAAAAGAAGTACTATTGACAGACATCTACTAAATTTGGATTTAGATTATTATACTGTTAAGAATATAGAACCTGCTGTAACAAGGTTTGAAGCTCAATATAGTAATGAGTGTTGGCAGCTCGACTTTACCCCTTCAAATTTAAAACGGCTACCTTATGAATCACAAAGCTTATTTTTAGCCAATGTTGTTGATGATAAAAGTGGTGTGGTATTTAGTAAGAAAATACAAACAGATGGTGAAAATGCTATGACAGCTTTACTATTTCTATTTGAAGCAATGAGCAATAAAGATAATTCAAAAAATAATCGGCTTCAAGGTATTCCAAAATATATTTATACTGATAATGGTGCCTTTGCTAGAAGTAAAATATTCAAAAGAGTCTTACAATCATTAGGAATTCCGGTTCTGTCGCAAACTGTTAGAGTAGTTACAATTTTCCTAGAATCACAGTTCTCTAGATACAATTATGCAGCTATAGCATAAAACTGATCCCATATAGTCATCTTACCAGCATTAATATGCTGACCTTTTTTGATCATATTTACTAACTCATATCCAGCTATAGTAGATCCCATAGAGTCCCATGATTTGAATCCTAACATTGGCCGAGTCAACCTCTTTATATTTCTATGATCTTGTTCTATGAGATTATTCAAATACTTATTTTGTCTAATCTCTATACCATGAGTATACCAAATACCTAGCAAGAATAAGAAGATATTGATAGTGAGTAAAGCTGCTTCATTAGCTCCAGATTTA
>NZ_VXKO01000048.1:0-5297 GCF_008711475.1 Francisella sp. SYW-2
GTGTATTCATATCAGCATAAAATGCTGATATGAAACACAAAAGTAAGATTTTGAGTCAGATTTATCTAAAAAATACTCAATATTAAAACATATGAAAAAGGGCTTTCATTAACTCAACAGCCTTTATGATTGCAGAAGTTACTCACCTAGATGAAACTATTGATATCTTTGATGCAATGCTTTGGTTAAAGTATGATGATGAAAATAAGATAGTTTTATGGCACGAGATTTATACACAAAAATAAAGGTTGCGTTGGAGTCAGGGCTTGTGATTTGTGGTTTTTTTGTTATAATATGGTGTCTAGTTTTGTAACTAGATACTATGGAATAATAACAAAAAGTCAGAAGTCTATTGATTGTAGGCAGTTCTGAGGATTTAAAATCTAATAAATGGAGTAATAAATGTACGCGATAATTAAAAATGGCGGTAAGCAATACAAGGTTAAAGAAGGCGAAGTTGTTAAACTTGAGAAGTTCGATCTTGGTATTGGCGAAAAAGTTGAGTTTGATACAGTTTTGATGGGTCAAACAGCAGAAGGCGAAGTTAAAATAGGCGCTCCTATTGTAGAAGGTGCTAAAGTTGTAGGCGAAGTTGTAGAACAAGGTCGTAACAAAAAAGTTAAGATCATGAAGTTCCGTCGTCGTAAGCACAGCATGAAGCAACAAGGTCACCGTCAGTATTTTACAGCGGTAAAAGTTTCATCTATTAGTTTATAATTTTATTAAGAATATTTAAGGAGTATACAAATGGCTCATAAGAAAGCTGGTGGTAGTACTAGAAACGGAAGAGATTCAAACCCTAAGTATTTAGGTGTTAAAAGATATGGTGGTGAGTTTGTTAAAGCAGGTACGATTATTCTGCGTCAAAGAGGTACTAAGACTCATCCTGGTGTAAATGTTGGTTGTGGTAAAGATCACACTTTATTTGCTCTTAAAGATGGTACTGTTAAGTTCCATGTTGGTGGTGCTTTAAATCGTAAGTTCGTTTCAATCGACGAATAATCTATCTATATCTATCTATCTTTTGAGAATATCATAATTTCATATTGATTATTTGCTGAAAAAGATATCATAATTAATTATTTTCTAGATATAATCTTTACTTTAAAACTTAAAGTTAGTTATATGAGTTTCTATATACCTTTGTTCTTATTTTGCATATCATCGACTATTACACCTGGACCAAATAATCTTATGCTTTTGATATCATCAATCAGATTTGGCGTGAGGAAGACTCTATCTCATTATCTAGGAGTCTGTCTTGGCTTTCCTTTTATGGTTTTAATTATAGGGCTCGGTTTAGAGTCAATTTTTGTAAGCCATCCAAGACTACATACAGTGATAAAAGTTGTGGGCGGTATTTATATGTTATGGCTGGCTTTTAAGATAATTTTATCATCTAATTTTGATGATGAAAAAAGCAGTAAACCACTAAGTTTTATTCAAGCAGCTCTATTTCAATGGATAAATCCTAAAGCTTGGATTATGGCAATTGGAGTTGTATCTACTTATACGGTAGTTAGTGCTAATATGAGCCTGTTAGTTCAGGTAGTTATTATTACTGTTATTTATATGGTAGTTTCATTCTTATGTACTGGGTTTTGGCTATTTGGTGGTAATTCAGTAAAAAGAATTCTAAATAATGAAAATCATTTACGAATTTTTAACCTGATTCTAGGAATATTGCTTATACTTTCAATAGTACTTATGATTTTTGAGTAACCTTTTAGCTTTGTCTTTTTTGGAATTTAGCAGAAATAAACATACCAAGTAATACGCCTATTATAATAATTGCTATCATAATTGTCGCTAGGGCATTTATTTCAGGGGTAGGTCCATTCTTGACAGTTGAGTAAATGTACATTGGTAGGGTAGGGTTATCACTACCAGCCACAAACTCTGTGACAACTAAATCATCAATAGATAATGTAAATGTAAGTAATGCAGATGTAATCAATGCAGGTATAAGTTGAGGTAAAGTTATTTTAAAGAAGGTCTCTATAGGACCTGCACCTAGATCTAGAGCAGCTTCTTCTAATGATATATCTACACTAGCTATACGTGATTGCATTACTATTGCAACATAAGCTGTACACATTGTTACATGTGCTATAACCACCGTAGTAGTTCCTCTTTCATGAGGCCAGCCAATAAGATGTTGTAATGTTGAGAACATTAATAATAAAGCCACCCCAAGAATGATATCAGGTAAAACAAGTGGAGTTGCTACAAGACCATATAAAAAACTTCTCGATCTAAAAAATTTAAATCTAGTCATAGCGTAGGCTACTATAGTTCCAAGTATTGTTGCAATAATTGATGTTATTGTTGCTATCTTTAGGCTAGTAAAAGTCGCATTTATAATATCTTCATCATTTATGACTTCATGATACCAGTCAAAAGTAAAGCCACCCCATAAGTTTATAATCTGAGAGTCACTAAATGAGAAAACTACTAAGATTACTAGAGGTATGTATAAAAATACCAAGCCAAATACAAGCATTATGCTACTAAATGAAAATTTTTTCATTGCTTATACCTCCTAAATAAAAGTTCTCTTAGCTTGTATACGTTGCATCCATAGAATAGGCAATACTAGAACGACTATTAGTACTACAGATATTGCAGCAGACATACCCCAGTTATTAGATGTGAAGAACTCTTCCCAAATAACATTTCCTATCATTAATGAATTCATCCCGCCCATAATCTGTGGTACTACCACTTCACCAATAGCCGGAATAAATATTAACAAGCTACCAGCAATCAAGCCAGGCATGGATAATGGCAGAGTTATTTTAAAGAATGAATTAACTGGCTTGGATCCCAAGTCTTCTGCAGCATCGTATATGCTCGGGTCAATTTTTATTAAAGTGCTATAAAGTGGCAGTATTAAAAAAGGTAAATAACAATAAACCATCCCTAAATACATTGAGAAGTCATTGTATAATAAGGCCATACTTGGCAAACCTAAATCCATTAAGAACTGGTTGAGAGTATGATTTCCTAATAGTGTTACCCAAGCATAAGTTCTAAGTAAGAATGATGTCCAGTAAGGAATAATAATTAATACCAAAAAGAAAATTTGTGTATTTTTTTTAGCTCTAGATAATGCTAAAGCCATTGGGTAACCAATAAAAATACACAAAGCAGTAGTTATAAATGCGACTTTAAAAGATTTTAAAAGAGATATGAATATTAGATTATAGTGAATCAACTCAATATAGTTACTTAGATATAAGGTAAAGTTTAGAGTTGAATCTTTGAATGTCATCAATGCAGTAACAGGGGGGGTACCGTCCGCTGGCAATGTAAAGCTAATACCTACAACAAATAAAAAAGGTATAAGTAAAAATACCATAAACCACACAAAAGGAACTAGGTATACTAATGTGTGTCTAAAGCTTTTCTCTAAGTTTTGCATTATGAGTATAGCACCATGATATTTTGTGATTCCCAAGTAAGATATACTTCATCATCCCAAGATGGATGGTCTGCATTTCTTTCGATATTAAAATCTGTAGATTTCATTATATTACCATTAGTAGTTCTAACATGGTAAGTAGATAATCCCCCCATATAAGCAATATCTTCGACAATACCCTTGATACAGTTTATAGGTTTGTTGGGATCATAGTCTTCTGGCTTTTCTTTGCTAATAACTATTTTTTCAGGGCGAAGACCGACCCAAATTTCTTGATCTTCAATTGCTTCTATGTTTCTTCTTAATACAAAATCTGTACCCGCCTGCTCAGAAGTTATAACACTTCTAGTTCTTCCGACTTCTTCTACACGACCCTCAAAAATTGTACTTTTACCGATAAAGCTTGCAACAAATCGACTTTTTGGAAATTCATAAATTTCAGAAGGAGTACTTACTTGTTCTAACCAACCATCGGTCATAATACCTATTCTAGTAGACATGGTCATAGCTTCTTCTTGATCATGAGTTACCATTATAAAGGTACTACCTGTTTGTTCTTGAATATCCACAAGCTCAAACTGCATTTGATCGCGCAAGTTTTTATCTAGAGCCGATAATGGCTCATCTAGGAGAATTAATTTAGGTCTTTTTGCTAAACATCTTGCTAGAGCTACACGCTGACGCTGCCCACCAGATAATTGATGTGGTTTTCTTTTAGCAAGATGATCCATTTTTATGATTTTTAGAGCAGCATCAGTAGCTTTTTCTATTTCTTCTTTTTTTAGAGATTTCTCTTGTTTTAAACCGAACATAATATTTTGTTTAACATTCATGTGCGGAAAAAGTGCATAAGATTGAAACATCATATTCACAGGTCTTTTATACGGCGGAGTATTTGACATATCTACACCGTCGATAATTATTTTTCCATCAGAAGGTCTTTCAAAACCTGCTAGCATTCTAAGAAGAGTACTTTTACCACTTCCTGAACCACCTAATAAAGAAAAAAACTCTTTTGGGTAAACGTCAAGATTAACAGAATCAACAGCTAAATGACCATCATCAAACTGTTTCGAAAGGTTCTTTATAGAAACCAAAGGTTTTTTTGAAGACTTTTGCATCTTTAGCTCTATATACAAATTAGTTAAGATGCTTAATAATAAGCAATTTTCATATAGAAAAAAAGCAAATATTAATATTAATGAGTATTATTTATATTATTAAATCTTTAGCATTTTATTAAACTAGCTAGTGATAATAAGTATAATCTAAGAAGTAGCATTATGATTGGTAGTGAAGCATGAGTAAGTTGTCTTCGATTTTCAACAGCGTTGAAAAAGAGTTTTCTGAGCATATATTGAGGCCAAAATTATCAAATCTTCCTGACTGGTTTAGTGGTCAAATTATCAGAGTAGGTCCTGCTAAATTTGAATATGGAAATATTAAGCTAAATCATTGGTTCGATGGTTTGGCTATGTTGTATAGCTTTACTAATAGCAATAAAGGTATTTGTTTTTCAAATAAATACTTACAATCTGAGCAGTATCTATCGGCTGCTAAAGGGCGTATGAGTTATGATGAGTTTGGTACAGTGTTACCTTATAGGTTCGCTAAGTTAGTTTCGATAGTTAAGACTATGTTGGGAGTCAAAGTAGAAAAGCCAAGTTGCAATGTTAATATTCTTAGACTGGACGATAAACTATTGGCCACTAGTGAAGTTACCACTATGCTTGAGTTTAATAAGAATGATCTCTGTACACGATAATTTTTTCATATTTTAAGTTCCTTAGTAGTTTTATTGAATATTTTGAGACACAAGGAGAAATCATTGCTATAAAATCCAATTTTTTGAATAGCATTTACAATCATGTCT
>NZ_VXKO01000049.1:0-5101 GCF_008711475.1 Francisella sp. SYW-2
TTGTGCCAATTGAATATTTCAGATAGACTTCCTCTTAGCTGATTAAAGTACTTTTTCATCTTTCGCAAATAATGAATATATAAGGCTTTAATCAGTCCTTTCAATATTTTTTATCGTGTACAGAGTAAAATTTTTTAGATTTCTTATTAGCAATAAGTACTAATCTCACCTTTATCAACTACCTTTGAAATATTGTAACCATTATCAAATATAACCAAGTTCGCTATATATCCGGACTTTATCTTCCCTAATAAATTCCCTAAATTAATCGATTCTGCTGCATAAGTGGACGCCATTCTTAGTGCCTCATCAAGAGGTATAAAAGTATTCTCAACTGTATTTTTAACCGCACCAATCATTGTCAAAGCAGATCCACCCAAAGTCCCATCAGCTGTAGTTAGCTTACCATTTTTGTGATAGACAACCGCGCCCTCAAAGACAAATTCTTCCATATCTGTACCTGCCGGAGCTGCTGCATCTGTTACAAGAATTAATTTCTCTTTGAGTAACTTCTTAGCAACTTCTAATGATGAATAATCTAAGTGAAACCCATCAGCGATGATTCCAGCATATACACTTGATGAGTTTAGGACTGCACCTATAGCACCAGGGTTTCTACCTTGATATCCACTCATAGCATTATACAAATGTGTTGCCATGGTTATACCTGATTCAATGCCATTAAATGCTTCTTCATAAGTTGCATTTGTATGACCTAAAGAAACAGTTATTCCAGCATTAGCTAGTTTCTTGATAGTAGATGAATCACAAACTTCTGGAGCCAGGGTCAGAATTTTCACACAATCAGCGTACTCTATTATTGTATCTATAATTTTAGAATCAGGTCCTCTAACATGATCAATATTATGAACCCCTTTTTTAGTTCTGCTAATATAGGGACCCTCAAGATGAAGACCTGGAATATTATATTGATATTTATCTTTATAATCCCTCACCAATTTCAATGCTTTTAAAATATTTTCATCAGAAGTTGTAATCAATGTTGGCAGCACTGTTGTTGCCCCATATTTCTTTGAAGACTCAAATATGCCTTTTAGACAATCCTCACTGATATCATCATTTAGAAGAAACCCTCCAAAACCATTTACCTGCAGGTCAATGAATCCTGGTGCAATATTCTCACCTTTTAAGTCTATAATTTCATAATCTGAATAATCCTTTATATTAGAATTATGGATTATATCTTGAATAGTTTGGCCATTCATAACAACAGAATGATTATCCAATATTTCTAGTCCACTATATATTTTACAATTTGTGAGGATTTTCATCTACTTCTCCCTATATCTAATAAAAAACATTTGCTCAATAGCAATAAAATAACTGAACCATTTTCTTATACAATCTCTAAAAGACTTTCCTAAACTCTTCGGCATAATAAACCTTCTGATTTTTTAACTGATCCAATTTATTCGATAAATCTAACACCATAAAAACATCTTCGGGCACATCATATTCACACTTTATTTTATATGTTATAGTAGACTTAAAACCAAATTTTGGATAATAACTAGGGTGCCCTAAAACAAATATTGCATCAATACTATTTACTCTAGCTTCTTTTATCATCATTTCTATAAGCTTAGTACCTATCCCCTTATGTTGATATTCAGGTGCGACAGACATTGGAGCCAATCCATATATTTTTAGATTAGTAGATTTTTCCGTTGTCATTTTTGAAAGAATTGCTTGACCTATTATATTGCCGTTATCAGTCTCAGCAACTAAAGATATTAGACTTTGATGGTCAGTATGTAAAAGTCTAACTAATCTCTCTTCATCTTTGGTATCAAATGCTTCAGATATTAGGTTATATATCTGTTCTTGATCCTTTAAAGTTTCATATCTTATTTTTACGTGCATACCCTAATCTCCAATAACTAGATCACGCGTTGAACGAATTTCTAAATTTAGAAATTTACCAGATTTTTTAAACTTACCAAATACTGCAAACTTTGCTCTCTTACCTTTATCAAAATCAAGATACTTAATCTGACTAGGTACCACAAATATTGAAAACCTAGAGTCTTGATCTGCCTTAAAAAACAATTTTTTACTTTCTCCAATATCAGATAATGTAATCCCCGCGATACCATAGATCAAGCAGTGTTTGTTGTTAATTACATTAGTATCGATAGAATCTAAATCAAGGATATTAATAGTTAAAATATCTTGCCTAGCATACTCTCTAATACGATTTTCCGTAAGTTGTTGCTTCTTTTGTGGCATCAGATTAAGCTCTTCTTCTTTGTTAAGCTTGCCATCATTCTCTAGTTTAGTAACAAGATTTATACATTTTTCTAAATTCTTATTTACTAAAAAATTCAACTTACTCATGTCTTTTTTTGAATCACTTAAAACTAATTCTTTAATTTTTTCATCTTGAATTGGCTTAGTAACTCTTGGACAGAGCTCATCATGCTGTTGATCTGTCATAAAAACAAAATATGCTTCTTGATCAGCTTTACGTACTATTTTTAGTTTAGCTTTGCCACAATCTGGACAAAAAATATTATCAAAATGGAGTTTACTGTTATACTCACTAGCTTTTATGAACCCTCTTTTATACTTAGCTGTTTTCACTTTTTATCCCTAAATCTTTTCAAAAAGAATATCTGATATTGGATGATCAAGGTTCTGACCCCGCTTTTCAAATTTTGTCAAAGGTCGCCATTCTGGCCTTGGTGCAAACCCATCATATAGATTTTTGTATTTATCATCATTTTCAAGAAGTTCTAAAACTTCCTCTGCGTATGATAACCAATCACTAGCGTAATGAAATACACCACCTACTTTAAGTTTTTTAGCAAATAAGTCAACATTTGATTGATTCACTAATCTACGTTTATTATGCTTTTTCTTATGCCATGGATCTGGAAAGTATATCTGCGTTCCTGACAAAGAATTATCAGATATCATATTTTCTAATATTTCTACAGCATCATGACTCATAACTAAAAGATTAGATATATTTTGATGCTCAATTTCATAGAGAATATTACCAACTCCTGCTTTGTGAACCTCAATCCCTAAATAATTTTTTGTAGGATTTTCTAGAGCCATTTGTACCAATGACCCACCCATTCCAAAACCTATCTCTAATACTACATCATTAGAATTTTTGAAAATTTCAGAAAAGTCTAAACTTTTATTTTGATCATATTCAATCATATATTTAGATGCATAATCATCGAGAGCTTGTTGTTGTTTTTTTGTCACTCTGCCAGCTCTTTGTACATAACTTTTTATCTGGCGTAAATTTTCTTTAGAATTATCACTCATTTTTCTAGATTTATTGCAATTTTATTACTACTATTCTATCGCAAGTAAAACAAAAATAAGAGTATAACTGTGCTAATCTTTTTAACAATTCTAGCTTTACAAGTAAGTTGTCTTGTATTACCTGGTCCTGACTTCTTTGTAACCATAAGCAACTCTATCAAATTTGGGCATAGATCAGGAATATATACCGCATTTGGCGTTGCTAGTGGAATTCTTCTAAATACTTTTATAGTCTACTGGTTTGGTTCATTTCTCCTTTATAAACAGCCATTACTGTTCAAAGTATTAATACTTCTAGGTGTCATTTATCTTGCGTACATAGCATATAACTTATACAAGAATATTTTTACAAAACAACAATTAAACCCTAATGCAAATGAACATGTAAAAAACCTTGATAATTTTGATAAGCCTACCAACCTTAAACTTTTCTTGAATGGTGCTTTTACAAATCTTGCTAATGCTAAGGTACTAGTTTTCTTTAGCTCGATGCTTAGTTTAGTTGCTCAACTTCCAAGCTTTGGCAAAATTGCTGTCTGGATTGCTATAGCTCTAAGTACATTTATTTGGTTCGCAATTGTTGCTACTTTCTTTGGTAATAATAAACTTAGGCAAGTGTTCTTTAGAAACATCAAAAAAATTGAATTTGTGTCTGCTATTTTTATAACTATTTTTGTAGTAATTATATTAATTGAGCTTTTTTAGAATAGAACTTTACTCCAACCTAACTTTTCTCTTAGAGTATCATAGTAATTATAATCTTTAGTATGCAAGACAGTGACTTTTTTCTGTGCTTTTTGAATAGTTACTTTCTGATGTGATCTTAAAATAGTATCATGTCTACCATCAATGCTTAAAACAGGTTCTGGATCGTTGTAATCTGTTATATAAATATCTATAACACTTGTATCTGATATAACCAAAGGTCTACTATTTAATGAATGAGAGCATACTGGCACCAAAACCACACTACTTTGATTAGGATTCAAAATAGGTCCACCAGCTGACATTGCATGTGCTGTTGAGCCTGTTGGTGTAGCAACAATAAGTCCATCACCTCTTTGATCAAAAGCATATCGACCATCTATATATACCTTCAAACCAAACATCAACCCCCTACTAGAAGTTATAGCAATTTCATTTAATGCGATAGACGCCTCTAGAGGTGCACGTAAATTATCATCAACACGACATTTCAGCATACTCATTTTGGTAACTGAACTGTCCCCTTTTAATATAGCATCAAGGTCTCTTCTTAAGGCATTATTATCTGCAGCAAGAGTTGTTAAAAAGCCAAGCTTACCCTTATTTACACCAATAACAGGAATATTGCTATATAATGCTAAAACCCTAGATGCTTTAAGAAAATTACCATCTCCACCAACAACGATAGCAACATCACATACCAAAGCTATCTCTTTTAAGCTTGCGGTTGTAATATTTTCCAAGGTGGTATCAGATGCAGTTTCATCCTCTACTACCACATCTAGATTTTGTTGTTGCAAATAAGCATACAGAATCTCTACTGTTTGACTTACTTCTTCTTTATAATGCTTACCGATAATAGCAACTCTACTATATTTATAGATCATACTTATATATTTAGACTGACATTAACTGTGATTATACCAAAATACCTACTAGCACCGAAAATCTTTAACCCAATATTTATAAGGCTGTTGAGTTAATGAAAGCCCTTTTTCATATGTTTTAATATTGAGTATTTTTTAGATAAATCTGACTCAAAATCTTACTTTTGTGTTTCATATCAGCATTTTATGCTGATATGAATACACCT